>CAVCAF010000083.1:0-11032 GCA_963600185.1 Azospirillum sp. 51_20
CCCCCATAGGCGGTTTTGGAGACCGCTGCACTGCCATTGTGCTACTACCCTAAAATAAGGACACGCGTCTTACTTCGTTTCCTTGTGAGTCGTGCGCTTACGGCAGAACGGACAGAACTTCACTTTTTCAAGGCGCTCAGTCGTCGTCTTTTTGTTCCGCGTCGTCGTATAGTTGCGCCGCTTGCAATCACTGCAAGCCAAAATCGCTAGATCACGCATTTACTTACCTCAATTCTTTCTTCTTTGGGTCTTGTGAAGCCCGCCCGCGGCGTTTAGCCGACCACTTTCGGCTTAAACCTGCGGGCAGGCATCCCACAGAAGATTTGATCTTTTTACTTGATCACGCTCGAGACCGTGCCCGCGCCGACTGTACGGCCGCCTTCACGGATAGCGAAACGCATCTTCTCTTCGAGCGCCACAGGAGCGATAAGCTTGACCGTGAGCTCAACATTGTCACCAGGCATGACCATCTCAACGCCCTCGGGGAGCTGAATGTCGCCCGTAACATCCGTCGTACGGATATAGAACTGGGGACGATAGCCCTTCATGAACGCAGTGTGGCGGCCGCCTTCTTCCTTAGTAAGAACGTAGACCTGACCCTTGAACTCGGTGTGAGGCGTAATGGAACCCGGCTTCGCGAGAACCTGACCGCGCTCGACATCTTCCTTCTTGGTACCACGGAGGAGCGTACCGATGTTGTCGCCCGCCTGACCCTGATCGAGGAGCTTACGGAACATTTCAACACCCGTAACAGCCGTCTTAGCCGTGGGCTTGAGACCGACGATTTCAACTTCATCGCCGACCTTGACAACGCCGCGCTCGACACGACCAGTAACGACCGTACCACGACCTTCGATCGAGAAGATGTCCTCGATAGGCATAAGGAAGGGCTTATCAAGCTCACGTGTAGGCTCAGGGATGTAGGTGTCGAGAGCGTCCATAAGCTCATCGATGCACTTGCAAGCGGGGTCATCCGCGCTTGTCGCCTGAGTCGCGGGATACGCCGCGCCACGGATGACGGGGGCGTTATCACCATCATAATCATACTTGCTGAGGAGCTCGCGAACTTCCATTTCAACGAGGTCGAGCATTTCAGCGTCTTCAACGAGGTCGCACTTGTTAAGGAACACGACAATCTTCGGCACGCCGACCTGACGCGCGAGCAAGACGTGTTCGCGGGTCTGCGGCATAGGACCGTCAACCGCCGAAACGACGAGGATCGCGCCATCCATCTGCGCCGCGCCGGTAATCATGTTCTTAACGTAGTCGGCGTGTCCGGGGCAGTCAACGTGCGCGTAGTGACGGTTCGCTGTCGAATATTCGACGTGGGACGAAGCGATCGTCAAAATCTTCGTCGCGTCACGACGACCAGCGGACTCCGAGGCCTTCGCGACCTGGTCATACTTCACTTCGTCGCAGAGACCCTTAAGGGACTGCACGTGCGTAATCGCGGCCGTCAATGTGGTTTTACCGTGGTCGACATGGCCGATTGTGCCGACGTTCACGTGCGGTTTACCACCGCGTTCGAATGTTTCCTTTGCCATTTCTATTTCTCCTGTGAGTTGTTACTCTTTCAGTTGCAATCAACCCGATGGAGCCACCTAGCGGAATCGGACCGCCGACCTCTTCCTTACCAAGGAAGTGCTCTACCAACTGAGCTAAAGTGGCCTCTTTCGAGCTGAAAACTCAAATAGTATATCAAATCTGACGCATTAAAGCAAGAGGGAAGTTTGGGAATCTTAAGAAATCTGCTCATTTCTACGCTTCACATTGACTTTTCACCCTCAAAAATGGTAAAATAAGGCACTTGCTATGTTAGAAATCATCCATGAAGACGGCGACATCGTCGTTATCAACAAGCCCGCGGGACGCTATGTGCACCCCGCCCCAGGGCACGAAGAAGGCTCCTTGACCGAGGAACTGACGCGCCTCTACCCCGAAATGCACAGTGTAGGCTCCGCCGAACGCCCGGGTGTCGTCCATAGATTAGACGCGGGCACGAGCGGTGTTATGGTATTTGCACGAAACCGCCGCGCCTACCTTAAATTGCGCGAAACCTTTGAAACCCACACCAACCTCAAAAAGACCTACCTCGCCGTCGTGCATGGTAAACTGCCGCGCCCAACAGGCACCCTCATCACAACCATCGGACGCAAACCGTGGGATCCACGGCGCATGGCATGTGATGTACCGGACGGAAAACGCGCCGTCACCCATTGGACCGTACTCGGACACCATAACGGACGCTCCCTCGTCGAGTTCATAATAGAAACAGGCCGCACACACCAAATCCGTGTCCACGCGGCGAAGTTGGGGTGCCCCATTATCGGCGACACGCTTTACGGACGCAAAACCGACCGCGGCAGATTGCTTTTACACGCCGTAGAAATCAGCTTCCCCCATCCAGCGACAGGTAACGTCGTGACTTTCGCCGCCCCACCCCCACCCGACATCATCTACGCCTAATAAAAGTAGAGTTGGCTCTCTTAATTAAGGCTTTTATGCTCAAGTGCAATCCTTAAGGCCGAATGGCGACCAAGTCCTATCCGAGAGGTTTGGTTGCGGAGCGGAAACGCTCCGCCGTAAACCTGCCTTACAACCTAAGACCCCACCCCAAAAAGCGGCTCAAAAAGCGGCTCATTTATGAGCAACCCTACGCACACAAAAGTTGCTAGCAAACTAAGCAATAAATATGCTATAATATAGGCAATGAAAGTAAGCGTATGCCTTATGATGACCCTATACTAAAGGAACTTTCTGGCTATTTTGAGGCTAAGGAATCTAGCAAGCGCGAGCGTGCCGATGCTTGGGCGACCGCCATTGGCTTGCAAAAGGTAGATGGGTTAACGCCTTCCCCCTTCTTAATTGAAACGGCGAAGGAGCATATTGAAGGCAAAATAACGCAGTCTCAAGCGCAACGGCGCATCCGCGATTATTATGCCGCGAAAGAAGAAACCGCGGCACGCGATCCGAGTCTAGAAGAGCCTGATAAAGTATCCGAACGCATCGTTGCCGTTATAAATGAGCGCGGCTTTGAGTTTACACCTGAGTATTACTTATCCCTTCATAAGAAGATCTTCGCGGGGCTCTTGCCGACGGCGGGGAAGTTGCGTACGATAAATATCGCCAAGCGCGAATGGATACTCCGCGATGAGTCCGTAACCTACGGCTCAAAAGATACGCTTATGCCTTCCCTCGTCCGAGATTTCCAAGACGAACGGGACTTTGATTATGGCAATGCTTCTCTTGAGGAGATAATCCCTCACTTCGCACGTTTTATCGCGCAAATCTGGCAAGTGCACCCTTTTATGGAAGGCAATACGCGCACGACGGCTGTATTCGCGATTAAATACCTTCACTCGCTCGGATTCCGCGTAACGAACAATATGTTCTGCGAAAACTCCTGGTACTTTCGTAATGCACTGGTACGCGCTAATTATGCTGATTATGCACGCGGCGTAAAGCGTGAATGGTGCTATCTTGAAACATTCTTGCGCAACCTTCTCTTGGGCGAGACGACGGAACTTAAGAATCGCTATTTACTAATTGGCTTCAAGGACGCAAAACTCAAGCCGAAAAGCACACCAAAAAGTAGGGAGAAAAGTAGGGAGAAAAGTAGGGAGAAAATCCTGCGCCTACTCAAGAAAAACGCGGCGGCAACCCAACAGGAAATCGCGGCAGAAGTTGGCATTACTGTAAAGGCAGTAGAAAAGAATCTAAAGCAACTCAAACAAGAAGGCGTGTTAAAACGCATTGGACCTGATAAGGGTGGTCACTGGCAAGTAACTACTACCTTAAAACAACCTAAAAGACGCACTAAATAAAGGTGCGAAAGTGCCGCGGGAAGGTCTGGGGCAAGCGAGAAAACGGTCGCCTCCAAGCACAAAAACAGTCGCGCTAAAGCCGCAAAAAGGGTGCGACCAAGCAGGACGAAGGAAAAGCGTCGGGACGGTTTTGAAAAAGTGTCCCGACGGTTTTACAAAAGTGTCGGGACGCTTTTTGAAAAGTGTCGGGACGCTTTTCCTTAGTTCTACTGGGAAGCGCCCTTGTTCTTACTGGAAGACACCCTTATTTCTACTTGGAGGCGCCCGTTTTTCTACTGGGAGTAAACCTAATTCTTACTTAGCCGCGGGTATAAGCGCGGACAACTTCGCGGTCATCAAACGGATACTTTATGCCTTTGATTTCCTGCGTGGTCTCGTGTCCCTTACCGCAAATAAGCACCGTGTCGCCTGCCGCGGCACTTTTGAGTGCGAGATGAATTGCCGCGGCGCGGTCAGGTTCCGTCACCAAATTAACTGCCGCGTTCGCGTCCCTCGCGCCTTTCACGAGTGCGGCGATTATGGCGAGGGGGTCTTCGCTTCGCGGATTATCACTCGTGACAACAAGGCGATCCGCCCCCAAGGCACATGCCGCGCCCATGGGTTCCCTTTTCATTGGGTCGCGGTCACCGCCTGCACCGAACACCACCCAAAGTTTGCCGCGGGTAAAGCCGCGCGCGGCAGAGAGTACCTTGGTAAGTCCGTCAGGCGTATGGGCGAAGTCCACATAGACATCTGCCGCGCTCGCGCTTTCCACCCGCTCAAGGCGTCCCCACCGCGGCATTAAGAGGGGAATTTGCGCTTGAATAACGGCTTTCTCCACGCCCGCCGCTTCGGCGAGTGCCGCGGCGGTTAGCACATTCGACTTATTGTAGTCGCCGACGAGGGGGAGACCCGTAAGGTCATAACGGGGAGTCTTAAAGGAAACAGGCAGTGCCCTAACCCGCAGGCGCGAAACTGCCGCGAACATCTCCTCCGCGTAGTCGCTATCCATACAAACAACATACGGCGGCGGCTCGGGGGCGGACGCATTTTGCCGCGCGATCTTCTCCGCGAACGAGAGCTTCACTCGAAAGTATTCCGCCATGGTTTTGTGGTAGTCGAGATGGTCTTCGGAGAGATTCGTAAAGGCGCCGCCCGCGAAAACCGTGTCACCCGTCCGGTTCTGATGGATCGCGTGGGACGAGACTTCCATTACGCAGTCCGTCGCCCCCGCGACCGTCATCTCGTCGTAGATGGCGTGCAGTTGCTCAAGGGGTGGGGTGGTATAACCTGTATAAAAACGCCGCTTAAGCGTATTTACTTCAACAGTTGTGATATATCCGCATCGGCGATTGGGCGTGGCGTTTAGGAATTGCGCCAAGATCCAGGTCGTGGTCGTCTTACCATTCGTGCCTGTTATGCCCCAAAAGCGCATACTAGTCCCTCACGCCTTGCCACGCGGCAAATCGTGCCGTGGCGAGTTTCTTATAAGCCGCGGTCTTGCCTCCGTTCACATAGGGGTCGATAGAAATGCCCCCACGCGGCGCGAACTTACCGTAAACTTCCATATACTTCGGCGCAAGAAGTGCCTTTAGGTCATTATAAATCACATTCACGACATCCTCATGGAAGTCGCCGTGATTACGGAACCCGAACAGGTAGAGTTTTAACGACTTAGATTCCACAAGCTTCTTATCAGGGATGTAGCGAATCGTTATCGTCGCGAAGTCGGGCTGTCCCGTTTTAGGGCAAAGCGTCGTGAACTCGGGTGCGGTAAAAGTCACCCAGTAGTCGCGGTCGGGGTGCTTATTCGCGAAGGCATCCAGCACCTTCGGATTATACTCCATCGGCACGCGAATCGTCTTCCCGAGTGCCGTTAAGTTCCCTAGGTCACTTCTCATTCTTTAGGAGCTCCTCAAAGTCGTGCTCGACTTGGTCATTCGAAACAAAACGGATACCCTGCCAACCGCACGCCTTCGCCGCGGCAATGTTCTTCTCAAGGTCGTCCACGAACACGAGTTCCGCAGGCTCTAGGGCAATGCGCTTCACGAGCAAGGCGTAAATCTCGGGTTGCGGCTTATAAAGGTGCTCATCCCCCGAAATAACGAACGCGTCCGCGAGAGCCAGGAAGTCCGCGAACTTCGTGCGGAAGCAGTCCCGCGCGAAACCAGGCGCCATATTGGTTAGAATGCCAATACGAAAGCCGCGCGCTTTAAGGGAGGCCATCCATTTCTGGGTGCGCTCATTGCGATAAAGCCAACTCGCGACATCCGCCTCAAGGAACTGGCTCTGGATTTCAGTAGGCAAATCAAGGTTCGCGTCCTCCCAAATCGCGTCATACATCTCGTTAAGGGACATGAACCCGCCGTCATAAAGGTGGCGATACTTCTCAAAACCCGCGTTCACAACCGCCCAATCAATGCCCACCTTCTTACAAAGCGCAACGACGCGCTGGGGCACTGTGGAAGTCGTCATAACGCCCCCAAAGTCGAAAACTACGCCTTTTACCATATTTTCCTTGCTTTCTTTACACTAATCTATCAGCACGAAGCCCATTTCTTCACAATTCGCTCATTTTCTCTTCACGCTTAAGGCGCTTAACATCGCCCCCATCAACAGGGATGACCACCCCTGTAATGGAATCGTTATCAAGCAGAAACGCGACTGCCTTCGCGACATCTTCCGCCGCGGGTGGATTCGCCAAAACCCTCTTCGCCGCCTTTACTTTTGCCCCTTCGGGCGGCAGAACACTCCCAGGCGCAACGGCATTTACGCGGCAAAATGGCGCGAGCTTCTTCGCTACATAGCCGAGACCCTGCTGCATAATCCGTTTAGTCGCGGCATACATATCACTCTCCTTAACGGACTCCTTACCCATTATCCCCGCGTCAAGAATATTAACAACGGAACTTTTTACGCCTTTATTCATCAATCGCACCGTCAAAGCAGTGGGCACTACGAGATTTATGTTAATAATATCTTGCCTCCACTTAAGCGTTGCTTCTTTATTCTTCTTGCCCGAAGTGCCGCGCCCATAAATCCCCGCATTATTAACGAGTCCATCAAGCGGCACATCTTTTAGGCGCGCCTTAAAGTCCGCTACGAACTTTGATACCGATTCTTCATCCGTAAAGTCTACACAAAAGTCCGCCTTCGCGTCTGGACGGTGCGAAGTCGTGAAGACCTTCCACCCCGCCTTGCGCAAATAATCCGCAATGCACTTGCCAAGACGAACCGTCCCGCCCGTTACTAATACTGTCCTTTTCATGCCTTTATCTCCTTTACTTGGTTAATAAGTAGTTCTACCGCGCATTCCGCCGCCTGGGCACGAATTGCCGCGCGATCGCCCAAAAAGTTGCGCTTCTCGGTAAAAGTGCCGCGCTCGGAAGCGACCCCAAACCAGACGAGTCCCACAGGTTTCGTGGGGGTGCCCCCGCCTGGACCCGCAATACCCGTTACGCTAAAGGCGAAGTCAACCTTTAGGAGTCGCCGTACGCCCTCCGCCATTGCCGCGGCAGTTTCTGGGCTAACCGCACCCTTTTCGGCAAGAATTGCCGCGCTTACCCCAAGCAGGTTCTCCTTAACTTCATTGGCGTAAGAGATAACCCCACCCTTATAAACCGTGCTCGCACCCCGTACGCTCGTAAGTGCCGCGCCAATGCCGCCCCCCGTGCAACTCTCCGCCGTTGCACAGGTCATCTGCCGCGCGGTCAAAAGCGCCACCAATTCCGCCGCGCGCGTCATTTATTCGCCCTCGGTAGGTGCCGCGTTTTCGCTCGCGGCTTCTTCTTCACTTTCGCAAACCGAAATCGAGACGAGTGTCGCGCCCTCATGCAAGTTGAGGAGCTTTACACCCCTCGCCATACGACTTTGCACACAGAAGTCCGCCACACGATTGCGGGACATCATCTGGTCGCTCGTCATAGAAATAACGCTTTCGCCTTCCGACACCGCATGTGCCGCAACGACTGCGCCATTCCGTTCCGCGCCCTTAATGCCAATCATACCCTGTCCGCCGCGGGCATGGCGCACAAAGTCCTTAAACTCGCACCGCTTGCCGTAGCCATTCGCCGTTGCAATAAAGAGCGTCTTCTCGTCGTCCACCGCGTCCAGCGAGACAACTTCGTCGTTCTCCCTAAGACGGATACCCCGCACGCCCTTCGCCGCACGTCCCACGCGCCGGATATCCGATGCCGCGAAGCGCATAACTCTACCATTTCGCGTAAGCATAAGGACATCGTCCGTTGGCTTTATAAGCCGCACATCTACGAGGCTATCGCCCTCTTCAATGTTGAGCGCACGGATTCCAGTGCGGTTCACATTCTTAAACTCACCGAGGAGGGAGCGCTTTACCGTGCCCCGCCGCGTCGCGAAAAAGACATCCACATCGCCTTCAAATGTGCGGATCGGCAAGAGGTTAAGGACTTGCTCGCCTTCCTGCAATTTAAGGAAGTTTACGAGCGGCTTGCCAAAACTCGTGCGCGGCGCTTCGGGTATCTGGTACGCGTCCTTCATGAAGAGCCGCCCCGTATTCGTAAAGAATAGGAGCGAATCGTGGGTTTGCGCCACGAAAACAAGGCGGATAAAGTCCTCTTCTTTTACTTGTCCACCCTTAACGCCCTTCGCGCCGCGTCCCGTTTCACGGTATTCGGTTAACGGTACGCGCTTAATATAGCCGCGGTTCGAAAGCGTAATGACGCACGGCGCGTCAGGAATAAGGTCCTTCATCGAGACCTCATTCTCGTCCGCCACAATTTCCGTACGCCGTTTCGCGTCCTCCTTCGCACAGTACTTCGCGCGGATATCTGCCAAATCTTGACGAATAAGCGCATAAATCTTCTCGGGATCAGCCAAAATCGCCTGCAACTCGGCAATACGCGCGAGAAGTGCCGCGAGTTCCGCCGCGAGTTTTTCCCGCTCCAGCCCCGTCAACTGGTAGAGGCGCATATCAAGAATGGCGTTCACCTGCAAATCACTGAACCCGAACCGCTCCTGCAACGCCCCTTTCGCTTCCTCACGATTCTTCGCCGCACGGATAAGCCGCACGACTTCATCGAGATTGTCAATCGCGAGCATGAGTCCGTCCAAAATGTGCTTACGCGCTTCCGCCTTACTAAGTTCAAAGCGTGAACGCCGCGTAATCACCTCAAAGCGGTGGTCAACATAGCAACGGAAGAAGTCCTTCAGCGTCAAGACTTTCGGACGCCCCCCATCAATCGCGAGCATAAGCGCGGCAAATGTCGTCTGCAACTCCGTATGCTTGTAAAGGTTGTTAAGCACAATTTCGGCAATCGCGTCGCGCTTAATGTCAATTACAATGCGCACATCCGCCTTCGACTCATCACGAATGTCACTCACGCCCGTAATTACCTTCTCCTTCACGAGCTCAGCCATGTGGCGGATCATTTCCGTCTTGTTAACGGCGTAGGGAATTTCCGTCACAATAATGCGCTCGCGTCCGTTCGCCTGATGCTCAATATCGGCTTTGCCGCGCACGGTAAGCTGTCCGCGTCCGAGCTTGTACATCGCGGCAATTCCGTTGTGCCCACAAATCTGGGCGCCCGTCGGGAAGTCGGGGCCTTTCACGAACTGCATGAGCTCATCAACCGTGCACGCCTCACGGTGCTGAATGTAGTAGTCAATGCCGTCGCAAAGCTCCCCGAGATTATGCGGCGGGATATTCGTCGCCATGCCGACGGCAATGCCCGAGGAACCATTCAACAGCAAGTTCGGCAACTTCGCAGGCAACACGGCGGGCTCCCGCGTCGTTTCATCGTAGTTGGGCACCATATCCACAGTGTCCTTCTCGATATCCTCCAACATCTCTTCCGCCGCCTTACGCATCCGCACTTCGGTATAACGCATAGCCGCCGCGCCATCACCATCAATCGAACCGAAGTTGCCGTGTCCGTCTACGAGCGGCATCCGTAGCGAAAAGTCCTGCGCCATACGCACGATCGTATCGTAAATGGAAGAGTCGCCATGCGGATGGTACTTACCCATGACTTCCCCGACGACACGCGCGGACTTCATATGCTTCGCGCCACTCGTCACATTGAGCTTGTACATCCCGTAAAGGGAGCGGCGATGTACAGGCTTAAGACCGTCGCGCACATCAGGCAACGCACGCCCAACAATGACACTCATTGAGTAGTCAATGTAGTCGCGCGCCATTGAGTCTTCAATGTTTATATCTTCAGCATTTGCCGCGAACGCGGCACTTTCATCGCCCGCGGGGACGGACTCTTTAATTTCATCGCTCATACTCTTTATAT
The DNA here is from genome assembly GCA_963600185.1 of Azospirillum sp. 51_20. Taxonomy (GTDB): domain Bacteria; phylum Verrucomicrobiota; class Kiritimatiellia; order RFP12; family UBA1067; genus UBA1067. Next base: position 10,079 of record CAVCAF010000083.1, read on the forward strand.
TATACCATTTTTTGCCCCGCAAAGATAGTATTTCTCACACAGAACTTACGCCGGCAAATAGCCAACAAGGGCAAGGCAACGCCGCGTTTCCCCTACCCTCTCGGGGGGTGCGGGGGGCTCCGCCAGCCAGAAAAGTTGCCTGCTCACACTCTCTAAGCCTACCCTGTCGGGGGGTTCGGGGGGCTCCGCCACCCAGCCCTTGCGCTAGAAGAAGCCATCTTACCCTACCCTCTCAGGGGGTTCGGTAGACCCCGCCAGCCAGCCCTTGCGCTAAAAGAAGCCTTCTTACCCTGCCCCTCCAGGGGGTTCGGGGGGCTCCGCCACCCGTCCGTTCTGGGCTTTCAAGTACCCCAAGTGCCGCGACGAAGTAGGGCGAGGGGTGGGGCTACTTACTCTTACTTTGTGACACGAATAGTATAGAAGCCGCTTGTACCACCCTTCACCGTGATTTCAGGTGTCCAGGCGTTTCCGTCGCCTGTTTTTGATGCCCCAGCCTTAAGGGCATCAAGCGACGTGCCCTCATAAAGTTGATAGGTAAGTCCTGGCTTTGTCTCAGCGGTCTTAAGTACTGGATTCTCTGCGGAAAGCTTAATTTCCGCACCATTTTCAACACTTAAAGCCTCTTTCACATACTCATCCTTAACTTTTGCCGCGCTAAGATCAATTACCCCATCAACTGCCGCGGGAATATCAAGATAACCTGTAATGTCTGAAGTGCCGCGCACGACCCGAACTGCCGCGCCATTCGGCACAACCGTCTCCACATCAGGCGACACCTCAACGGTCACTTTCGCCGCGCTCAAGCCTTCAGGAATTGCAATATTTACCTCCATAGCATTCTTGGACGGCGTAATTACATATCCACCATTCTCGTCTTCCGCAATCATTGCGTCAAGCGGCAATTCTATCTCAACATATTCAATTAAATCAACAAGCGATACTTCACCTATATAA
>CAVCAF010000084.1:0-6615 GCA_963600185.1 Azospirillum sp. 51_20
GTGCACATCGTGGACGCGAAAGGGAGCCCCCTCACGCGGCGGAAGGTCTGCACCTGCAAGGCACAGACGAAAGCAATCGTCGCGTTAACGAGAGAATCGGCGCACCCCACAGGAATAAACGCCGCGCCGAAAAGGAGGAGCACCTCTAACCCCAGCACAACTTGGTGCCACGAAACGAGGCGTGCACTCCCGAGGCGGGCATGGACAGCGTCCGCGGCAAATACGCCGCACCCATAGGCGACTATCGCGAAGAGGTAACGAAAGCAGTCCGTCCAAAGTCCCGAGGCGAGATTAAGTCCGAGTAAAACCATGTTGCCTGTGACGGCATTGGCGAAGACGTGTCCGCGGCACAGATACGAATAGATATCGGTAAAGCCACCGACGAAGCTAAGTAAAAGTGCCGCGGCGAGGCGCTCTTCTAAAGTTATACGCGTTTCGGACGGCATACCGCGGCAGTTTATTGGCGTGAGCGGAAGTAGGCAATAGTCCGCTTCAGGCCTTCTTGCAAGGGAACCTTCGGCTCCCATCCGTTCAGGAGCTCGTGGGCGAGGGTAATGTCGGGCTTGCGCTTCTTTGGGTCGTCACCCGGGAGCGGCTCGCGAATAAGCCGCGAGGGAGACTCGGGTATCTGGCGCAGTACTTCGTGGGCGAGTTCCTCAATTGTATACTCGCCCGGATTGCCCGTATTGATAACGGGTGCGCCGAGGTTATGCCGCGCTGTAAACGCGCGTATCGTCGCCTTATCTAGCGACATATACCGCCTAAACGCCTCTATTAAATCGTCGCAATACTGGAACGATCGCGTCTGGGTACCGTCGCCATAGACGGTAATATCCTTGCCCGCGAGGGCTTGGACGATGAAGTTCGAAATGACGCGTCCGTCTTGGGGGTGCATACGCGGTCCGTATGTATTGAAGATGCGCACCATACGCGCGTCGGTGTCGTATTCACGGATGTAGTCCGCGACAAAGGTCTCCGCGACACGCTTACCCTCATCATAGCAACTACGAATGCCTATCGTATTCACATTCCCCCAGTAGGTCTCGACTTGGGGATGCACGACTGGGTCGCCGTAGACCTCGCTCGTTGAGGCGTGCAAAAGCTTCGCGCCACATTCCTTCGCGAGTTTCAAGCAGTTTAGAATGCCGAAGACGCTCGTCTCTGTCGTAAAGAGTGGACGCGCCTGGTAATGGATGGGGCTCGCGGGGCAGGCGAGATTGTAGATTTCGTCAAAGGCGAGCTCTACCTTCGCCGCGGAAAGTGCCGCGCTCAAGTCTTGGACATCGCCCTCTATGAAAGTAAAGTCGCTATTTGCCGCGAACGCGGCAATGTTCGCTTTCGAGCCCGTGTATAAGTTATCAAGCCCGACGACCTTAAAGCCGTCCGCCAAGAGTCGCTCACAGAGATGGGAGCCAAGAAACCCCGCCGCACCCGTTACTAACGCCTTCTTCATTCTTAAATCCTCACCTTTTAGGCGCATTCACAAAAAGCGAACGCGCGTAAGCAATACTTTCCGCCGTGGGCGGTTTCACATTTTCAAGCCGATAGGGTATCTTTAGGGCGTGCCATTTGGCGACGCCAAGGGTGTGGTAGGGGAGAATATCAACCCGCACAATATTCTTCATCGGGTTGACGAAGTCCGCGAGCTTCTGAAGTGCCGCGGGGTCATCCGTTATGCCCGGCACAAGTACATGCCGAAGCCACACCGTCTTATTTATCTCATTCAAATACCGTGCACAGTCAAGTACACTCGCGTTGGAAGCCCCCGTTAATTCGCGGTGCTTCGCCTCGTCCATATGCTTAATGTCGAGGAGTACCGTATCCGTCGCGGCAAATACACGCTTAAATGCCGCGCCCTTCTCGCCTTCACGCGTGAAAGGTCCCGCCGCCGTATCAAGGCAAGTCGTTACCCCCGCCGCCTTCGCCTTCTCAAAAAGTTCCGCGACGAAGTCGGGTTGAAGGAGGGGTTCTCCGCCCGAGACAGTTATGCCGCCCGTCGTCCCCCAATATTCACGGTACCTTAGCGCCCGCGCAAGCACCTCATCAGCGCTCGCGACGGACGTCTTCGTGCCCGCCCAGGTATCCGGATTGTGGCAATACGCGCACCGAAACGGACACCCATGCAGGAACACGATAAAACGAACGCCGGGGCCATCGGCGGCCCCGAACGTTTCATAGGAATGAATTATTCCTTCGGACATCTTCTTAGAGACGGTCGTGGCAAGTACGCGCAATAACGTCGTCCTGCTGTTCCTTGGTCAAGTTAATGAACTTAACCGCGTAGCCCGAGACACGAATCGTGAACTGGGCGTACTCAGGCTTTTCAGGATGCGCCTGGCAGTCGCGGAGCTTATCCACGCCAAACACATTCACATTGAGGTGATGTGCACCCTTGGCGAAGTAGCCGTCCATAACCGTCACGAGGTTCTCAGCGCGTTCATCGTCCGTCGCTCCCAAAGCACCCGGGTTCATGGTCTGGGTGTTCGAGATACCGTCGAGCGCGTACTTATAGGGGATCTTCGCGACCGAGTTAAGCGACGCGACAAGTCCGTTCTGTTCCGCACCGTACGAGGGGTTCGCGCCTGGCGCAAACGGCGTCTTTGCCGCGCGTCCATCAGGGAGCGCACCCGTCGCCTTACCATAAACGACGTTCGAGGTAATCGTGAGAATCGAGGTGGTCGGTTCCGCGTTACGATAGGTATGGTGGCGTTTGATCTTCTTAATGAAGGTCTTGAGAAGCTCAACACCGATTTCATCGGCGCGCTCATCGTCATTACCATACTTCGGGAAGTCACCCTCGACCTTAAAGTCGCAGGCAAGACCCTTCTCGTCACGAATAACCTTAACCTTCGCGTACTTCATCGCCGAGATCGAGTCAACGACATGCGAGAAGCCCGCGATACCCGTCGCGAACGTACGACGAACATCCGTATTGATGAGCGCCAATTCCGCCGCTTCGTAGTAGTACTTATCGTGCATGTAGTGAATGAGGTTGAGAACATTCACATAGAGCCCCGCGAGCCACTCAAGCATGATGTCGTAGTTGTGCATCACCTGCTTGTAGTCGAGGTACTCGCCCGTGTAGACGGGGATCTCAGGCCCAACCTGGACATATGGCGTAAGCCCCGCGCCTTCATCCTTACCACCATTGATGGCGTAGAGAAGAGCCTTGGCGAGGTTAGCACGCGCACCAAAGAACTGCATTTCCTTACCAGTCTGGGTCGCCGACACGCAGCAGCAGATCGAGTAGTCATCGCCCCAAATCGGACGCATAACATCGTCGTTCTCGTACTGGATGGACGAGGTCTTAACCGAGATCATCGCCGCGTACTTACGGAACGCCTTCGGCAGGCGCTTCGTGTAGAGCACCGTGAGATTCGGCTCAGGCGAAGGACCCATGTTTTCCAAGGTGTGGAGGAAGCGGAAGCAGTTCTTCGTCACGAGCGTGCGCCCATCAATGCCCATACCGCCAACTTCGAGTGTCGCCCAGACGGGGTCGCCCGAGAAGAGCTGGTTGTAGCTCTCAATACGCGCAAAGCGAACCATACGGCACTTCATGACGATATGGTCGACGAGTTCCTGAGCCTGCGCTTCAGTTAGCGTGCCCTTCTTCATATCGCGCTCAATGTAGATATCGAGGAAGGTCGAGATACGCCCGACGGACATCGCCGCGCCGTTCTGGGTCTTAATCGCCGCCAGATATCCGAAATAGAGCCACTGGAACGCTTCCTTCGCCGTTGCCGCGGGCTTCGAAATATCAAAGCCATACGAAGAAGCCATGACCTTCATCTGATTAAGCGCCTTAATCTGGTCAGCAACTTCCTCGCGCAAACGAATGACATCGTCCGTCATCGTGCCATCGCCGATATTGGCGAAGTCATCCTTCTTCTGGGCAATAATATAGTCAATACCATAGAGCGCTACGCGGCGGTAGTCGCCAACGATGCGGCCACGACCATAGGTGTCAGGCAAGCCCGTAATGATGTGCGCCTTACGCGCGGCACGAATCTCGGGATTGTACGCGTCAAACACGCCCTGGTTGTGGGTCTTATGGTACTCGGTGAATACCTTATGGAGTTCGGGGTTCGGCTTATAGCCATACTGCGCGCAGGCTTCCTCAGCCATCTTAATACCACCGAAAGGCATAAACGCGCGCTTGAGAGGTTTGTCGGTCTGGAGACCGACGACTTGCTCAAGACCTTCCATGAGGTAGCCAGGCTTGTGGGAAGTAATGCCCGAGACGATGTCCGTATCCATATCAAGGACGCCGCCCTTAGCATGTTCCTCCTTTTGGAGTTCCTGCAATCTGCCCCAGAGTTTATTCGTCGCCTCAGTGGGGCCAGCGAGAAACTTCTCGTCCCCTTCATAAGGCGTATAGTTGTGCTGAATAAAATCGGCTACGTCAATATCCGATTCCCAAGCACCGGGCACGAAGCCCTCCCATTGTTCATACTTCATTTTTCGAACCTTCTTTCTTGCCGACGTCTCCCGCCGGCGTACTAGTTACTACCCCCCGGGGCGTAGACATTACAGCCCCCGCAAGTGTAGGTATAAGAGTTTACCATTTTAGCGGCGGTTTTGCAATAGGATTTTTCAAAAGTTGCATTTTTACCTTTCCCCCTTACTGCCCGCCCGAACCATACTTTCGACCGCCAAACGCGCTGTAGCAAAGGCTAAAGTGAGGTTATAGCCGCCCGTTGGCCCGTCAATATCAAGGACTTCGCCCGCGAAATAAAGTCCAGGAATTAGGCGCGACTCCATCGTGTCGGGGTTCACCTCGCGGCAGTCGACCCCGCCAATCGTGACAATCGCCTCTTTTAACGGACGCGGCTTTAGATCCTCAAATGTGAGCCGCTCATGCTCAAACCAGACCTCCAGGCGATAGTTGCCCACGAGCCCTTCATGCACGATAAACCGCTCCGCATTATAAATTGCCGCGCCCGAAAGCCCAAAACTCTCGCAGTCCACTTCGCCGCGATACTCAAAAAGGAGTTTGCCTTCCTTATTATAAACGCGCGTACGCCCTTCCTCATACCGCCGTCCCGCGCGGCGAATTATGCGTGGGTCTGTCGTCTCAAGCCCAATAAGCCCCGCACGGCAAGGGACGATACGATGCCCAAGCGCACGCGCAAAGTTCTGTCCGTCCCCGACACTACCGAGTTTCGGATAGCTCATGCCGCCCGTCGCGAGTAAAACCCGCCGCGCCCAAAGGGTGAAGTTGGATGTCGCGACAATAAAGCCATTCTTAACGGGCTGGATGCCTGTAACTGGGCAATTCGTCAAAAGCGGCACCCCCTCATCACGCAAGAGGTCGCCAAAAGCATGGACAATTGTCGTCGCCTTACCGTCCGCAGGGAAAACCCGCCCATCCGCCATACGCCTAACGGGTACGCGAAGCGACTCAAAGCCCGAAATTATCCGCCGCGGCGGACACTCCCTCACCGCACGCGAAACAAATGCCGCGCAGGATCCCACCTCGGCGAGAAAGCGCTCGGCACTTACATCCTTTGTAAAGTTACACCGTCCATTCGCCGTCATGAGGACTTTTGAGCCTGGACGCGCCTTGCGCTCAATAAGGACGCAGGGTAACCGCCGCCCCGCGGCAACGGATGCCGCGAAAAGTCCTGCCGCGCCCCCACCCACAATCGCGAGTTCCACGGGCTTATGGGTAAGCGCCGCTTCTTTAAGAGGTCTTTCTTCTCGCTTCTTCATCGTCTACCACATCCCTAACTTAAGATAAGGCAAGATATTCTTCTCAAGTGTCGCGTCCAAATCAAAAAGCGAAGCGCCAGGGAATCCATACCGCCGAACAAGCGCGAGTTGCTCTATGACCTGCCGCGCCGAAAGCCGTGATTCATTCGCCGTCACCCCAATGCCCACAATCGTCTTTCGGGCGTGCGCCTTATTGGCGGCGTGTTGCTCCAAAAACGAAGTGAACCGCGCCTTATCTTCCGCATAATCCATAGGGACGACATAGTCCACGAGATTCGCCGTAAGCCACGCGTCCCAGTCCTGCCCAACCGCCGCGACACACGAGGGATACTTACCCAAAACTGCCGCCGTGAGCCAGACGGGGCGACGGACAATCTTCCGCGCGGCGACCATGAACTTCGAGACATGTAATGCCGCGTCGGCAGGACGCTTACTGCGTTCATACCACCGCACAAAGTCGAGATGTATTCCTTGCACCGCATATTTGCCGCGGATCTCGCTTATTGCCCGTAAGACATAGTTCCGCACATCCTCATTCGAGGGGTCAAGATACTCCGAGAACTTGCCGTCTGTTGTCTTAAGGCACCAGCCCTTCTTGCGGAAAACCGCGAGCCGCGAAGGTGTCGCCCGTGTCGCATTAAAACAAAGTAGCCACGCATGGACGCGTATTCCCGACCCTTTCGCCGCGGCAAGGCACGCCTTTAATTGGTCGCCTTCTTGCTCAAAGGTCTTCGAGCGCGGCAGAACATCCGACGCATAATGCGCGAAGCCTGCCCCGCCAATATTCACAAAAAGATCCGTCACATGCGCGTCTTTTAGCAGTTTTATCGTGCGCGGCCACTCGCCCGGATAAAGTCCGCACCCCGAATGATCCCAAACGGCATGTATCTCACCCGCGCGGGG
>CAVCAF010000084.1:6958-8627 GCA_963600185.1 Azospirillum sp. 51_20
CTCCATTGCCCTGGATACTCCGCCGCCTTATACCCAAGCACCTTAACGCCCATCAACGCGGCAAGTTTAGGCGAGGCAGAATAAAATACGACGAGCTTCCCACCCCGCTTACAATACGCCTCTAAGGCACGCATTTCGGTTGCGCTCGGCTCATCACAGCCGACAAGGAATGTAAGCCTCGCCGCGGCAAGTGATGTATTTAGCGTCTCGGGTGTCGCGAGCGTTGCGGAAACTTTCTCGCTCGCGAGCCAACGGACAATGTGCTTAGAAAGCGAAGTATAGTAGCCTGGCTCTTGAGCAACAACAACAACCTTCGGTTGCGGTGCAGCAAAGAGCCGAAACACCGCCCCCACTAAAAACAATAAAACAACACTCTTCTTTAGCTTCTTCATTTACCCGTCTTTAACCTAATGTTATCGTCCGAACGGCTTTCGTTATACGAACCTTCGCCTCATCCCAATTAAATGGCAACAAAATACGCGGCAAAGGTTCCATTTCCGCGTCTTCAAAATAGGAAAGGCTTCGCAGAGCGAGCACAGGGGTTGCCTCAGGATATTTCTCACAATACCACGAGAACATCTCTTTTAATGTATAATGATCTAACAGAAACGCTAAATCTACAAAATCCTTTCGTGTGTCGCGATTTGTGATCGCGTTAATTTTCATTGCGGCAATATCCTTTACGCCCGCTAGTCGCACATTTAATTCCTCTAGAGCTGGCTCTAACCACGCATATTCGCTATAATCGACACAATCCACCTTAACGCCATTCACATAAAAAAACTGAAGCCGCCCTTTCGCGCCACTACTTTCTTTTCGCGTTTTGCCTATATGGCGTAATGTTGCAAAAAGATCAACTTCACGCCCCCAATCGCCAAAGAAATCAAGATCTATACTAACTCTATGCCCAAGTTGCAGTGCGAGCGCCGTGCCTCCCACGAGCCGCAATTGTGCAAACTCTGGCAATTTCTGAATATCTTGAAGAAGCGTAAGCGTTTGCGGAGCTATCGTTTCGAGGTGTAGCATCGAAAGGTCTCTTTTTTAACATCGCCTAAGCACGCCGCGAAAGCCAATGTTACGGGGTCTAGCGAGCGCATTTGCTGTGCCTCAGAAATAACCGTGGGCAAGGTGTAGAAGGCAATCATCTTGCGTATATCAGAGAGCTCTCCGCGCTCAAGCACGCGCTTTATCACATAGCGTCGATGCGCTTGCTCATCAATCGTCTCAGGGTCTACATCCCAAAACAATTCTGGCGAGAGCTCTCTAATAAACGCGGTCATTGCGCGTCAAGAGCGGCGTTTACGCCATGCCAATAACCTGTGCATTCCGCAATGGGTTCGAGGTTATCCGTAAAGTCCTTCTCATACTCGAGTGAGCAAACGCCGCGGTAATTGATAGCCCGAATCGCCTTGATGACCTTCACATAATCAATCTTGCCGCGCGAGAGGGGAATCGCCGCGCCATTAGGCTTACCAATCTCGAAGTTCTTGATGTGCATATCAAAAATACGGTCGGCATAGCGGTAGATTGTCTCTACGGGATCCGTCCCACAGCCATACTCCCAGCCAACATCCATACAAAAACCAATGCGTGCGTCTAGGTCATGGATAAGTTCCCAGCCCGAAGCGACCGAGGGGAACATCTGTGGCGAGGCGGGTCCATGATTATG
>CAVCAF010000084.1:8898-10812 GCA_963600185.1 Azospirillum sp. 51_20
CTAAAGGGCAAATGGAAGTCTTTCACGCAGAGATAGTGAATCTCTGCCTTCTTCATAATCTCCAGCGTCTGATCGAGCGTACACTTATGCATCGTATACCCCGCCAGTCCCCACCGCGGCGCTTTCGCGTCCGCCGCCTCGTCGACCTTCGCCGTGAGGCATCCGCCCATAACGAGCGCCGCCCCAATTACGCCTACAACTTGCTTTATCGCTTTCATTTTAATTATCTCCTTGCTGATTTCTAAAGTCTTACAAATCGATTCCGTTTAGTTTATCCCCGCACGGGCGAGGCGGTAGGTCATCATACGCGGCGAAACGCCCAATTCACGCCCCGCGGCACTGCGGTTGCCATCGTGCCGCTTAAGGGCACTCTCCAAAATACGCTTCTCCACGATAGCGAGCTGTTCATCTAGCGAAAGCGTGACATCTGGACGGAACGGATCTTCCGCAAACTCAGGCGCTTGCAAAGCGGGCGGCAAGTTATAACTATGCACGCAATCATCCTTCGCCGTCAAAACTGCGCGTTCAATGCAATTCTCAAGTTCACGCACATTCCCTGGCCACGCATACGCCTGCAACATATTGACCGCGGGGGACGATATACGCGTCACACGCTTACCATACTTCACATTCATCTTAGAGAGGAAGTGCTGCGCCAAAAGGACGACATCCCCCGTGCGCGATGCCAAATCGGGCATGGTAATCGGGAAGACCGAGAGGCGATAGTAAAGATCCTCACGAAAGAGTTTCTGCGCCATCAGCTCTTCCAAATTGCGACTTGTCGCGGCAATGAACCGCACATCACTACGCAACTCCTCATTAGACCCGACACGCGAGAAAGTGCGCTCCTGCAAAAACCGCAGAAGCTTAACCTGCACGGGAATCGTGAGGTCGCCAATTTCGTCCAAGAAGAGCGTGCCGCCATTCGCCGCCTCGGCGCGTCCAATACGCCGCTCGCGTGCATCGGTAAACGCGCCCTTCTCGTGTCCGAAAAGCTCACTCTCTACGAGTGCCTCAGGGAGCGCGGCACAATTCAAAACGACGAACGGCTTATCCTTACGAAGGGACATCGACTGTATAGCGCGCGCAACGAGTTCCTTGCCCGTACCGCTCGCGCCGCGAATAAGCACCGTTGCCTCGCTCGGCGCGACTTGCCGAATCTGCTCATATACGACCCGCATTTCGCGGCAGTCGCCAATGAGATGACCAGGATTGCCACTCGAAATCATGCCGCGCAACTTGCGGTTTTCCTCTATAAGCGCGTCATGCTCGGCGCACTCTTCACGAAACACGCTCGCTGCTTCCGCCGTTATGTTCGCGATTATCCCGAGCAGAGTCACATCTCGCGCGAGAGCTCCCGCTTCCGCACGAATCTTGCGGTCAACGGACATCGTACCGACGGTCTGCCCAAGGTGAATAAGCGGCACGCAAATAAACGACACCGCCTCATCCGCGTCACGCACCTTCGTGCGGTTTAGAAAGCGACTATCCTTACGGACGTCTGGCACGACTTCGGGCTTGCCCGTCTTCGCCACAAGACCCGTTATGCCCTCGCCTACACGATAGCGACCCAGCGACCGCTCCTCGGCATTCAGTGCACGCGTCGAGGACTCAATACGCAACTCATCGCCCTCCAGTAGCGCAATAGTGCCGCGTATCATGCCCATATCGCGCTCAAGTATCTCTAGCACTTGGTCGAAAAGCTTACGGACATTACGTTCACGGACGACTGCCGTCGTAATTTCTTGCAGTACTGCTATTTCAGATGGAACTTTATCGCTCATACACCGCACATTATAGCATAATATGTGCGTTTTCGCAACATTCCCTATTCAATTGTCAAAGATCAAAGGGGCGTACCGCGGGCGAAGCGTTTCCGCTTCGCAACCTAACCTCACGGACCCACTGGGCACC
>CAVCAF010000085.1:0-2229 GCA_963600185.1 Azospirillum sp. 51_20
GTCTCCTTGCGTTTAGGTATGGCAGTCGCGGCGGAATTATGGTATAATAGTTGGAAAAGAAAAGTGGTATCAGGAGTGCGAACGAAAGAATGAAAATTGGATGTCACTTATCCAGCTCAGGTGGATATCTCGCGATGGCGCAGACGGCTGTCGCGATAGGTGCGAATGTTTTCCAATTTTTCACGCGCAATCCGCGTGGCGGCGCGGCAAAACCCTTGGATAAGAGTGATATTGCCGCGTTTAAGGCGTATGCCGAGGAGCAGGGGGTGGGGCCCATTCTCGCCCATGCGCCGTATACGCTAAATGCCGCGGGGGCTGAGCCGCGCGTAAGGGAGTTCGCCGAGAGCGTTATGCGCTCAGACCTCGCACGCCTCGCGGTGACACCGGGGGCACTCTACAACTTTCATCCGGGTTCTCATGTCGGGCAAGGCGTGGAAGTGGGCATTGAGCTTATTGCGTCCATGCTTGCACGCATTTTTAGTGCGGATCTTCCCTCTGCCGCGCCGGTCGTGCTTCTCGAGACCATGGCGGGTAAGGGCAGTGAAGTCGGACGCAGTTTTGAGGAAGTTAAGGCGATAATTGATCTTACGGACTCCAAACTTGGTCACGCGGCACCGCTGGGGGTCTGCCTTGATACCTGCCATGTTTGGGACGCGGGCTATGATATCGTGAATGACCTTGATGGAGTCGTCGCTCAATTTGACGCGGTGATTGGGCTTGGGCGGCTGAAAGCGATTCATTTTAATGATTCGATGAATGGGTGCGCGAGCCATAAAGATCGCCATGCGAAAATTGGTAAGGGTAAGATTGGTCTTGAGGCACTTGCAGGCGTGGTGAATCATCCGAAGTTGTGCGACTTACCGTTTTATTTGGAGACCCCTTGCGACCTCCAGGGCTACAAAGAAGAGATCGCGCTTGTGAAAGGATTGCGGAAATGAGGATTTTTCGAGAGCCTGCGAAGTTGCAAAAGTGGGCGAGAGCGCGGCAGAAAGCGGGTGCAAAGATTGCGCTTGTGCCGACGATGGGTTATTTGCATGAGGGGCACATGAGTCTTATCGCCGCGGCGAAAAAGCGTGGGGCGGATGAGATTATCGTCAGTGTCTTCGTGAACCCGGTGCAGTTCGGTCCGAATGAGGACTATGCGAAATATCCGCGCGATGAGAAGGCGGACTTAGCGAAGTGCCGCGCGGCGGGTGCGACGGCGATTTTTTTTCCGACACCTGCGAATATGTATTTAGAGAATCACTCGACTTACATTACTGAGGAAGATGTGTCGACGGGGTATTGCGGCGCACGGCGTCCTGGGCACTTCCGCGGCGTTTGCACGGTTGTCGCGAAACTCTTTAATCTCGCCCACCCCACCTTCGCCGTGTTTGGTGAGAAGGATTATCAGCAGGCGCAAGTTATCCGTCGCATGGTGCGCGACTTGAACTTTGATTTGGAGATCGTCACCGTCCCCATTGTGCGTGAACCCTCGGGGCTCGCACGCTCCTCGCGTAATACTTACCTTACGGATGAAGAAAAGAAGCAGGCGTTGGCACTTTCGCGTGCGGTAAAGTCCGTGAAGGCGGGTAAGCGCGTCGCGGCGGAACAAAAGCGCATTTGGAAGGAGCTTGAAGTGGCGGGGCTGAAGCCTGACTATGTCGAGTTCGCGGAGGGCTCCACGCTCAAGAAAGTGAAAACGACCGCGCCGGGTGTAGTCGTCCTTTTGGCGGCGTACTGCGGTAAAACGCGCCTCATCGATAATCGCGTAATTTAACTACAACAAATAGGAGATAACATGCTAATACGACAACTAAGAGTCTGTTTAATCGCCGCGGGCGCGGCACTCAGCCTTTTGGCAGGGGAAAAGATCTATCTTTGGCCTGAGGGCAAAATGCCTGACACGCAGGCGCATCAAATCGGTGCGATGACGGATGTCGCGGGCAAGCCTGGCTTTAAGGCGGATGAATGGCGCAAGCCGTATTTGGAGTGGTTCGAGGCTCCCGCCGAAACGAATCGCACGGGGGCGTGCATGATACTTCTCTCGGGCGGCAGTTATGAGTGCCTCTGCGATGTTGGGTGCATTAAGAGCTGGACGAAGCTTCTGACCGACGCGGGTGTTCAGTGCGTGAATCTCGTCTACCGCTCGCCGCGTCCGAAAGGGCTCCCCATTTACCAAACGGCGTGGGAAGATGGACAGCGCGCGGTGCGCCTCGTGCGTAAAGAAGCGGCACAGCGCGGCATTGA
>CAVCAF010000085.1:2989-10691 GCA_963600185.1 Azospirillum sp. 51_20
TGGCAAGATTTGCAACGCGCGATTCGTCTCGTGAGAGCGGGCGCGGCGGAACGCGGACTTGACCCCAACCGCATCGGCATCACGGGTTGCTCGGCGGGTGGACACCTTACGCTTATGGGCGCGACCACTTCGAAGACGCACGCGTATAATCCGATTGATAATATTGATAAGCTCTCGTGCGCGGTGCAGTGGGCAATCGCGATTTATCCCGCGTATGCGCTTACGGATGGCGGCGACCAGCCCAACACGAATGGCGGCAACGCGGATGATGCGCGGCTCGTGCCTGAGTTCGCGTTTGATTTGGCGACCCCGCCGATTCTTTTCCTGCATGGTGACGCAGACGGCTGGGCTTCTATGAACTCCGTGAAGGCTTGGGAGCAACTCCGCCGCATGGGTATTCAGGGCGAACTGCATACGCTGGCGAAACGCAACCACTGCTTCATGGGTAGAGCCACGCCAGGAACGGGTAGCTACAACTACCTTGATCGCTATTGGGACTTCTTGACCTCAAAGGGATTCGTTAAAGCAAACGAAGTTATTAAGCCCGCAAATGTCCAACCCGCAAAATAAGATATCCGTTTGGGGCGTAGCGATAGGCGGGAGCCTATTGATACACTTCGTCCTGCTTGGGTTACTCGCGATGACGGCTGGGGGTAATGCCCCTGAGCCGTCCGTGACAGATGCCCCTGCGCCACGAGAAGAAATGCCGCGCCCTAGTGCCGAAAGTTCCGCGGCAGAACCTGTACCGTCAGGAAGTGCCGCGCCCCGCACGGGGACGACTCCCATAAGGGACACGGCTTCTCGGACGGAGGAAGTCAAGACGGGAGAAACCGTAACTTATGTTGTTAAGCAGGGGGATAATCTGACGCGGATTGCCCGTGCCTGTGGGGCGACCGCGGCGGAACTCGCGGAACTTAATGGTAAGCCCCTGAAGCGACTTGAGAAACTTTGGGTGGGACAGAAAATTAAACTGCCGCGCCCTATCTCGGAACAAAAAGAAAGGTAAGTGATTATGAATAAGTGGTATAAAGTAATTGGGCTTAGTGCCGCCCTCGTGTTCGCTGGGTGTTGTACGGCACCTGCCCCGCAACCCTACGCTGCCAGTTTTGATGAGGGGTTCGTAGATAAACCTACCGCGGCAGAAGTGGCTATCGCGCCTAATCGCGTTGTGCGCCTTGAGTTTTGCTCGCCCGCGACACCTCCCGCGACAATGGATTTTTTGCGTAGCCGCAATGACAACAAAGGCAAGCAGATTTGGGGCAAGGATAAGAACTACTTTGGCGACGGCTCGTACTTGCGCAAGGCGGGGGATTGGAACTTCGCTGAGTTCGTCATTATTGGTAGTGAAATGCAAGCGTACTTGAACGGACAGGATGTGGGGCAATTCACGCCCGCGAAATATGATGCGTTCGCGGCGGATAAGTCGCTCAAGTTCCGTAATGTGCGTGTTTTAGCCCTGCCCGAAGGCGCGGTGTTTGGTGTCGCGTGCCCGAAGTTTACGCGCGAGGAGTTGCCTGGTTTCCGCACTTATTTCGGTGGCAAAGTCGGTGACTTTAAGAACTGGAAGGGCGTGACGACAGAAGAGAACTTTGATAACCCCATTGTTCGTCAAGCGGCGACTCCCGAGAAGCGTGCGGAGATGCAGAAGATTGCCGATAAGGGAATGCGCGAACACTGGTTCGTGCGCAACGGCAACCTCTTCTTCGACGGCTTTAAGGGTGGCTACTCGCTCGCGACAGATCGCGACTATGAGGACTTTGAACTTTGGGCAGATTGGCGTATTCTTTCCATTACGGGCGACTCGGGGCTTTACCTGCGCGGCGCACCTCAAGTGCAGATCTGGGACGCGCACAACCAGTGGCATATTGGCTCTGGCGGACTCTACAATAATGAAAAGAATCCGCATGACGCGCTCGTTATCGCCGATAAGTGCGTCGGGGACTGGAATCGCTTCCATGTAATTATGAAGGGCGATAAGGTCACGGTTTGGTTGAATGGCAAGCTCGTGGTTGATAATGTGACGCTGGAGAATTATTGGGATCGTAAGCGTCCAATCTTCCCGATTGAGCAAATTGAGTTGCAGTGCCATGGTGACCCGACTGAATGGCGTAATATCTTCATTCGTGAGCTGCCCGTCGTGACGCTCCCTTCCAATCGCGTGGGGGTGTGCAGTTGGAGCTGGCAAAAGCCGCTCAAGGAAGTCGCGGACGCTATGGTGGCGGACGGCGTTAAGGGCATTCACCTTGCGCTCGGACCGTTCCTGAATCCTGACGGACGCCATGGCGCGGCGGAAAGTGCGGAGACTTTGGCATTCGTTAAGGATCAAATCCGTACAGGTAAGTGGGTTCTTATGAGCACCATGATTGGCACGGTTGGCGAGGATTATACATCGCTTGAAAGCATCCGTAAAACGGGCGGCATTGTGCCCGACGCGACATGGGAAGCGAACAAGAAACTCGTGACGGCGGGGGCTAAGCTTACGAAAGATCTAGGCGGCAAGTATATGTCGCTTCACGCGGGCTTCTTGGATGAGAAAGACCCCGCGGCATTCGCGAAATATGTGGAGCGCGTCACTTGGATGCGCGATGAAGCGGCGAAGTATGGCGTGGAACTCCTGCTGGAATCGGGACAGGAGACCGCGACGGATCTCGCCGCGTTTATGAAGAAAGTCCCTGGCGTTGGCATTAACTTCGACCCCGCGAACATGGTTCTTTACGCGAAGGGTAAGCCTATGGAAGCCGTGAAGACGCTTCTCCCATGGATTAAGCAAGTCCATATTAAAGACGCGTGCGTTACCGAGAAGCCTGGCACTTGGGGGACGGAAGTCGTCTGGGGTGATGGCGAAGTGGGTGGTCGCGCCTTTATTACGGAACTTGAGAAGCTCGGATACAAGGGCAACTACATTGTTGAGCGCGAAGGCGGCAATAACCGTGCGGGTGAAATTGGCACGGCGCTTCAGCGCATCCGTGACTAAGACATGAAGCGAATTGGCATAATTGGCGCGGGGCGTTTCGGGCTTTCCCTCGCGGAATCTTTGACGAATGCTCATCTTGAGGTGCTCCTCATTGATCGGCAACGCCCCGCCATGCAAATCGCGAGTGAGTTCGCGACGGCACTTCAGGGAGATGCGACGCAACCACGCGCCCTAGAGGAAGCGGGTTTTGGCGAATGTGATCTCGTCGTTGTGGCAATTGGTAGCAATATTGAAGCCTCTATGATGGCGACGGCGAATTGTAAGGAGCTTGGCGTACCTAATGTCATCGCGAAGGCGACAAGTGAATTGCATGGTAAGATTCTGCGCCGCATTGGCGCGGATAGCGTAATTTATCCCGACCGCGACAGTGCCAATCGTTTGGCGAGAGCTATTGCTAACCATAATGTCGTGGACTTCTTGGAAGTTTCGGACGGCTACTCCATCGCCGAAATTGAGGTGCCCGAAGATGTGCGCGGCAAAACTTTGACGGAAGCGAACCTGCGGCAGACGAAGGGCATTACGATCCTCTGCGTCCGTCGTGGAGAAGTTGACCCCGCGAAGTCGCGTAAGGTTATTATCCCTCAGGCGACGGATATTTTGCAGGCGAGCGACAAGTTGATTGTATTTGGTGAGACGAAGAAGATAGACGCGCTTTCGTGATATGAGTTCGTTAGTTATACAGGGTGGACGGCAAATTACGGGGACTCACGCGGTTTCGGGCAATAAAAATGCCGCGCTCCCGATGATTGCCGCCGCGCTCTTAACAAACGAACCTGTTACGCTGGAGAATGTCCCTGATATTGCGGATGTCGCGAGTATGCTAGACGCGGCGAAGACATTCGGTACGCGGGTAAGCCGTGATCTCGCGAAAGGTACGGTCACCTTAATTACGCAAAAAGTGCGTTCCGCACGCATTTCGCGCGAATTAGCGGCGAAGACTCGGACGAGTTTCCTTTTTGCAGGACCTCTCCTCGCCCGAACGGGTAGAGCCTCATTTCCGCCCCCGGGTGGGGACGCAATTGGACACCGCCGTTTAGACACCCACTTCGCGGGTTTTAAGGCACTTGGCGCGAAGGCGATGGTTGGCCGCAAGACTTTGCGCTTTAAGGGTGAACTTCACGGGGCACGGATACTCCTTGATGAGGCGAGTGTAACGGCGACGGAAAATATCCTTATGGCGAGTGTGCTCGCTAAAGGGCGCACCGAGATTTATAATGCCGCGTGTGAACCCCATGTTGTAGATTTGGCGCGGCAGTTGCGGGCGATGGGTGCCCAAATTGAGGGTGAGGGCACAAATCGCCTTATTGTGGAAGGGGTGCCTGCCTTAAAAGGCTGTACTTGTCGGGTTGGGTGCGACTATATTGAGGCGGGGAGTTACATTGCCGCCGCGGCAGTTACGGGTGGGGAACTCCTTTTAACTAACATCGACCCTGAGCCGTTTGCTGTCCTTGAGGGGGCTTTTCGGCGGTTTGGCGTGAGCTGGATAATTGACAATAAAGCGCGGACTTTGCGCTATATCCCTAAGAAACGCCTGCGGATGCGGTATGATTTAGGCGACACAATCCCTTCCGTCGCGGATGGGACTTGGCCTGCGTTCCCCTCGGATATGTTGAGCGTCTTAATTGTCCTCGCGACACAAGCGCGGGGAACCTGCCTTTTCTTTGAGAAGATGTTTGAGTCGCGGCTCTATTTCGTTGACCATCTTAAGCAGATGGGGGCGAAAATTGTCCAGTGTGACCCGCATCGGGTAGTGGTTACGGGTCCCTCCTTGCTTTATGGGGAGACGGTATCTTCCCCCGACATCCGCGCGGGGATTTCGCTCGTAATTGCCGCGCTTGCGGCGAAAGGGACTTCGACGATATTGAATGCGGAACGCATTGACCGCGGCTATGTGGCAGTTGATCGCGAATTGCGTGCACTTGGCGCGAACATAGAGCGAAAGGGGTAAGGTATGGGCGTAAAGATTTCGCTGGACGGTAAGTTGCCAAAAGTGTTCGGTTTTACGCGAAAAGCACTTAAAACAGCGGCGAAGGGCTTCGCGGAATGCTCGGCGAAACGCGTTGGGCAAGAGTTTCGTGAAGTCGCGGTCATCCTCCAGAATAATGCGGGTAGTGACGCGGTGCACCGCGGCATTTTAGGTGTGGAAGGGGCGACGGATGTTATTACCCAGCGGTATGACGCGATACCCCCTGAACCTGAGGGGGTGTACGGTGAGATTTATGTAAATACCGACCGTGCACTTGAAGTCGGCAGTATGCGCCGCAGATGGTCACCCGCCAAGGAACTCCTTCTTTATATAGCGCATGGTATGGATCACCTTTCGGGTGCGGATGACCATAGCCCCAAGGACTACGCGAAGATGCGGCGGCGGGAATTGGGGTGGCTTAAGCGGATAGTTCTCTGTTTCGCGGCACTTTTCTTCGTTTTCTCGCCGTTAGCGACTTTTGCCCAGGAGGAAGAGGAGGATTGGGAGCGGAGTTATGTTGGGCTTTCGGGGACGCTTCTTTTGCCCCAAGGGGGCGTTAATATGCACCGAATGGGCGGCGGAACAGCCCGTTTCGGGTATTATGTGGACGACTTTTTTGCGGTTGAAGTCTCGGCGAGTGCCCTAGAGGAAGTTGTGGGGCTTGGCGTACAGGGGCTTTGGCATTGGTGGGGCTACGAGAAGGTTGACCCCTTTTTCACCTTTGGCGCGGCGGGGTGGATAGAAGGCACGGTAGGCCCCACGGGTGGAATTGGACTTTTTTATCATCTAAACGACCTTTTGTCCTTTCGTTTTGATGGGAGCGCGGCACTTGGTTTAGATAGCAATGTGGGCATGGTTTACAGCCTTTCAGCTGGACTCCAATACGCCTTTTAGGGAGGCTTTAATGCAAAACTCGCGTGAAGAATGGTATGACCCCGCGGCAAAAGTCGCGGTGACGGTAGTGGATGTTTCGGGCGCGGCACTTGCCTTGGCGCGGGGGCACTTATCGGGTCCGACGGCAACAATCGCCTTGGCGCGGGGGCTTGCCGCCGCGGCACTTTTGGGGGCGGAGACCTCTGAAAAGGATGAGACGGTTATTCTTCAGGTAAAATGCTCAGGTCCCCTCGGGGGAATGGTTGTAGAATGTGCGGCGAATGGCGACTTGCGGGGCTATACCGAAAAGAAGATATTGGATGATTTTGACGGCATTTTGCGCTTTTCTGTAAAGAAAGTGCTGGGAGACTGCCGCCTGCAAGTGACGCGGTCGGTACCGGGACGCATACTTTCGCAGGGGATCGCTTCCTCTTTAGATGAGTATTATGCCCAATCACTCCAGCGCAAAGCACGCATTTTCTTGGAAGCGGCGACGGATGACGCGATTTCATCCGTCACTGCCCGCGGCGTTTTAGTGGAAGTTTTGCCTGATTCCGCGGCAGATTTGGCGGTGCTAGATCCGCGTGGGGAGGATGGGAAGGGATCGCTTACCGTCGCCCCCCGCACCATTCTTTCACGCCTTGGGCTAACAAATGCCGCGCTAAAGAAGACGAGCCCTCTGCAATTTGGATGCCGCTGTTCAGCCGAGAAGGTAAGTGCCGCGCTCGCGGCACTTTCTGAGGAAGAGCGCAAAACCCTACCTCCTACGGTAGATATTACCTGCCATATGTGTGGGCGCACATGGCAAGTGCCAACCACAAAGGAGGCGTAGTTATGACTAAAAGTAGAGACATCCCTCACCGCGTGTGGGTAGAGATTGACCTGGGGGCTATTCGTCGTAACTATGCGCGTATTGCGAAACGCGTTGCCCCTTCGCGTGTTTTATGCGTACTTAAGGCGAATGCCTACGGACTCGGCGTTGCCAATTATGCCCGCGCCCTCGCGGGGACGGACTGTGCAGGCTTTGGGGTCGCCGAACCTTATGAGGCATTGGAACTTAAGAAAGAACTCGCCCAATTGGGTGTGAAAAAGGAGCTTCAGATACTCTCCTCCGTTTTGCCCGAGGAGATTCCGTCCATGGTGGAAGCGGAGGTGACCTTGCCCCTAATTGACCTTGCGGAGGCTCACCTTATAAATACCGCGGCACTTAAGGTTGGGAAGCCCGCGAAAGTGCATATAAAAGTGGACTCGGGTATGGGGCGACTCGGCATCCCTATTAAAGAGGTAGAGGGCGTACTCGGTGAATTAAAGGGGCTTAAGGGACTGAAAGTAGAGGGTATCTTTACCCATTGCCCCATGGCGTATGTGCCAAATGACCCTTATACTCAAGGCCAAATCAAGCGTTTTGTGGACTGTGTCAACGCGGCACAAAAGAAGGGCGGCTTTACCTTTAAGTATATACATATGGCGGCAAGTGACGCGATAAACAATTATCCAAGGACGGCGAAGAAGCCCTTTAATGTTGTCCGTACGGGTATCAACTTGCACGGGAGCTTTGACCCGAACGGACGGCGTGCGTTAAAAGTTGAGCCTGTCCTCGCCCTCAAGACACGCGTTGCCCAAGTTAGAACTCTGCCCGCGGGGACGACGCTCGGGTATGGACGCACCTGGTGTTTAGCAGAAACGACGCGGATTGCCACGATTTCTGCAGGTTATGCGGACGGACTCCCCCTCGCGCTTTCCAATCGGGGGCAGGTGCTTATTAACGGCGTGCGCTGTCCGATTGTGGGGCGTATTTCTATGGACTACACCACGGTTGATGTTTCGCATGTGCCGAATGTCGCGGCGGGGGATGAGGTCGTTTGTTTTGGTAAAAGCGGTAAGGAATC
>CAVCAF010000086.1:0-10272 GCA_963600185.1 Azospirillum sp. 51_20
CCAATAACATCCATAAGCGCGGCGACATACCACATGTCGCGGAAGAATATTGCCGCGAACATCGCGATAATAACCGTCTTCGCGCCGCACGGAATGAATGTCGCGAGAATGACTGTCATGCGGTGGTCACGTTCATTCTCAATAGTTCGTGCCGCCATGACCGCGGGCACGCCACATCCCTTACCGACAATCATCGGGATGAACGACTTACCCGAGAGCCCAAACTTACGGAAGAGGCGGTCCATAATGAACGCGACACGCGCCATATACCCGCAATCCTCCAAGAAAGCGAGAAACAAGAAGACAATTGTAATAACGGGCACAAACCCAAGCACCGTCGCGACACCACCCCACGCGCCGTCATTCACAAGCGAAGTTACCATTTCGCTCGCACCAATCTTCTCAAGTCCCGAGGAGATGAGTGCCGAAATACCCGGAATCCACACGCCGTACTTGGTGGGGTCAGGCTCCTCAACTGTCTTCGCGGCTTTATAAGCGGCTTCATCAACCGCCCACTCCTCAGCCGTTTCGCCTGTTTCCTCATCCTCAATGGACGCAGTCTTCTCGCCCACTTCCCACGCGGCGATTGTGGCTTCCGCCTTCGCGAAGTCTTCGCACGCCGTATCGTAGTCCTTACCGTTTACTTCATGCGTCGTGTAGGGGAGGTGCCAACCGTCGCCCAAAAAGCCGTCATTCGCCCAGTCGGTCAAAATCGTGCCAGGCCCACCATCCGCCACCGCGAGAAACCACATTACGCAAAGTGAAATAATGAAAATCGGGAGCGCCAGAATGCGGTTTGTGACAACCTTATCAATCTTATCCGAGAGCGTCGCTTTATTGCGCCGTTCCTGATTCTTCGTCAACGCGGACGACATTAGGTTCTGAATAAAGTCATAGCGCTGATTCGTAATGATGGACTCCGCGTCATCATCCAACTCTTTCTCGCAATCCTTAATGTGCTCCTCAATATGCGCGAGCACCTCAGGGGAGAGCGCGAGGGACTTCACAATTTCCGCGTCCCGCTCAAAGACCTTAATCGCATACCACCGAATAGCTGTCTTCTTTACACAATCTTGAATGGACTCCTCGATGTGGGCAATCGCGTGCTCTACCGTGCCTGAGAAGACATGCGGCACTTCGCCCTTTTCTCCTGCCCGTGCACGCTTAACGATTTCCGCCGCCGCCTCGCGACAACCTTCGTCGCGCTGTGCGCTAATGCCGATAACGGCACAGTTGAGCGCCTTACCAATCTTCGCGAAGTCTATCTTGTCGCCATTCTTACGCACGACATCCATCATATTTACCGCCATAACCATCGGGATGCCGAGTTCGGCGAGTTGCGTTGAAAGATAGAGATTGCGCTCAATGTTTGTTCCGTCGACAATATTCAGAATCCCATTCGGGTCTTCCGCGACGAGATACTTACGCGACACCTTTTCCTCAAGCGAATAGGGCGAGAGGGAGTAAATGCCGGGCAAGTCCTGAATGACGACATCCTTCGAGCCTTCTAAGAGCCCGTCCTTCTTCTCAACCGTCACGCCAGGCCAGTTGCCGACATATTGATTAGAACCCGTTAACGCATTAAAGAGCGTCGTCTTACCTGAGTTCGGGTTGCCTGCTAATGCAATTTTAATGGACATTTCTATACGCCTTTTACTTAGTTCTTAGCGACTTCGACTTTCGCCGCTTCATCCTTACGGATAGAGAGCTCATATCCGCGTACCGTAATCTCAATAGGGTCACCCAAAGGCGCAATCTTACGCACAGCAACAAGCGCACCTTTCGTAAGCCCCATTTCCATAATGCGATGTTTGACCGCGCCTTCACCAACGAGACGCACTACGCGCCCCGCTTCGCCAACTTTCAATTCGTTTAGTGTCATAAATCAACTCCTTTTCCTGAAATCAGAGGGGGGCAACATGTATCCGCCGCGCGAGTTCATCATTCAGCGCGAGCCGCGCATCTTGAATGCCCACAATCATATTGCCGTTTGTTACTTGCACAATCGATACCACCGCACCCGGAATCAACCCGAGACTCCCAAGGTGCTTATGCACGGTATCATTGCCCGAAACGGACAATACCCGCGCTTTTTCGCCAACTTTTATCAGTGCCAAAGGCATATTTTCTCAATCGCTTTCTGCCAGTTTGCTCTGGCTAAAACTCTTAGCCATAGCTAAGATGTGTAATATTGTACCAAATTAGCCTGCTCTAAGTCAAGGGGGTATTTCAATTTTTTTTCAATTTATCAACTCTCACCCGAGAGCCTGAGAGACTGCAAAGGTAAGAAATTGCCGCATAAAGTTATAGACGAGACCTTAGCGGATATCGAGTTCGAAGATGGAGATCCCGTAATTCGTATTGCGTTCAAGCCCCGTGAGACGCAGGTAGCGTGCCGAGACGGGGCGCCAGGTCACCAAATCATTCTCAGGCTTTGTAACTTCGTGACTTTCAACAACAGTCGTCCACTTCTCGCCGTCGACCGAGGTCTCGATACGAAAACGCCGCGCATGGGCGTTCTCCCACTGGACAGTCGCACGCGATACCCTTCGTGGTCGCCCAAAGTCCAACTGGATCCATTCACCATCACGGTGCAGGGAACCCCAACGCGTCTTTGGGTCGCCATCGACGGCATATACCGCGAGCAAGCCCCCATTCTCCTCACCACTTGCCGTCACCTTAGCGAGTCGCGCGAGGTTCACATCTGCGAGATTCTTCGCGACAATTGACGCGGTTGCCTTCACGCCTTGCAAAGTGACGGTGAGCGTGTAGGAGCCCGCCCGCTTCGCTGTGAACCCATGGCGGTCGAACTTCGCCTTCGTAGGATTGGAAGTCTCAACCTTCGCACCCTTGAGACTCATACGCCCACCGAACTGATCCAGCGCCTCAATCGAAAGCTTCAGCGGTTCGCCAACAATACATTCCGCCACATTCGGCGCAAGGGCAAGCTTCGTAACGCGCAAGGCCTCCTCGACGGAGAATCGCCGCGAGACTTGTAGTGTACCCGCTTGCGCCATCACCGTAGCAAAACCATTTGTGTGCGGCGTGAAGTTTCCTTTGCGGTCAAATGTCCCTTCCGCACTCGTCCACTTCACATTTGCCGCGTCCGCACCTTTCGTTGTGCGTAAGATGAGGTGCGTTGCCACACCTTCTTTCAGGACCGCGCGGTCGGTGACAATCTCCGCCTCAGGGACGGCGACCTTGGACTCAGCAATCACCAGCTTCGGTTCCTCAATTGACGCATTCTTCGTCCGCGCACCGCCCACTGTGAGTTTGCCTGGCTCAGCACGAAGCGTCCCGATGGTTTCGCCCGCCGCGTCAAAGAAGCGCACCGTGCGCGGCGCTGTTTCCGCGTTATAAACCATTAGCGTCCGCTTGCCATTCTTAACGAAAGCACGCGCACAGGGATAGTCCGCCCTCACACCGAAGTCGAGGTCGCCGTATGTAAGGTGGCTATGAATCGCCCAATAGGTGAGATGCCCCGTGTCGGCATTCTTCACAACCCCACGATTCTCTTTCGCAAGCGCGGCGAAGATACGCGCCGCTTCCTCTGGATTACTCCGCTGGAGATAACTAAGAAGCACATTCCCGAGCGAAGCGTCGCCGAGCTCCTTCTCCCAACCAGTGACCTCCTTCGTCTTCCACATCGTCGCGTAGTCCCACGCGGCGAACTTGCGATCCTCGCTTAGGTAATCGAGCGCAGGCGTATTGGGTAGCCACTGGATGGAATGCATCCACACAGGGTCGCCACTAAAATATGTCCACCAACCAACGCCGTGACAAGTTAGATTCGAGTTATACGGACGAGCGAACTTCGTATAATCAATATTCTCGCGATCGCGGTCAAACCAGTACTCCGCCGTACCACGCGCTTCAGAAACCCAACCGAAAATGCCCGCGTCGCGCATTTCTCTGTCGCCGAGGGCGAGCCCGAGCAGGTAGAGTCCGCCCCAGCCTTGCATCGCCTCGGACGACGACTCCTGTCCGTTACCATTACCATCCCCAAGCCCACCCGCGAAGGAGTGTCCCGCCCACGGATCAAATGTGCGGAAGAATGGGAACCGCTTCTCATCGCGCCGCCAATTCGCATAATCACTCGCGATAAGCCGCAACATCGGACCAAACTTCTCACGGAAGTCCGCGTCCACAAGACAGAGAAGCGCACCAGAATAGGTAAAATATCCGTAATGGAAATGATGGTCATTGAAGGTCTCAGAATCGTAGCTCGTCGACTCACCAACGAGACCGCCCCAGCGCGGCACATACGAGAAGCAGAAGCGCTCCTCTCCAGGTGTCCATGTGAGCCAGTCTTCAAACTGCGCCCGCAGACGGTCGTGCGCCTTCTGGAATGTCGCCGCATCGCCCACCTCACGCGCTGCCATCATCGCGAGGGACATTTGGAGGAGTCCCTTGCCCCCCCAATAAGTGTCACCACCGAAATTGCCGCGCTTAGCGTAGTCGTCAAGTAGCCGCTTAAATAGCGTCACATCATAGGGAGCCTCGGCGAAGTCATGCGCCTGCGGTGCCGCCCAATATGGGAGCATGCCAGGGAATGTGTAAACAATCGAAAGTTCGTTTCCTGCCGCTACACGCTGGCGACCGCGCGGCGTTTGCCAGACAAGACCTTCCATTACCTTAAACTTCGGAGCCGTACGCTTCAAGTGGTGCGGCTGAAAGCCCTGCAATGCCGTTGGCGCGGCGTCTCTACCGTGCAAGTCTTCAGTCTCCACGCGCCAAGTTGTTGTGAGTTCCGCCGTTTTCTCGTCATACGCCCAATCTACACGCGTTGAACGGACGATTGCCGCGGCGAATGGCGCGAGCGCGGCAAATGACTCCCTGCGCGGCAAAAGCCCGACCGCGAGCCATCCCTTTTTCTTTCCATTGGGGAAAGTGAAAGTGAGCGTTCCATCTGCCCGTTCCCCAACCTGTATCTTCACTGGATACCACACGCCATAGAAGTCGTCACCTGCCTTCACAACGAGGGCGTTCTCCTTAGCGAGTCGCTCAACCGAAACCGCGCCTTCACTCTCAATCTTGAGCGTCGCGTCCAGCCCCTCATACTCAACCCATGTAAAGGGCGAACCATGTACGAGAGTCGTCCGTATCGATTTTTCCTTGCCGTCAGGCAGGACGAGCTCCACATCCCAATCGTGCCAGCCTGCCACATTCGCCGCGCTTGGGGAGAACGCGGGCGCACCGCAAACGAGTCGGCTTCGTGCCTTCATCTCAGTGCCGTCGTCAATCCAATAACTCGGGAACGCCACGCTAACCCCCTGCGCCGAGGCTCGCACGAGAGCCGGATAACTCCAAAGATTACCCGTCCAACGCTCAACGAGCGCATTCGTCCACCAATCGTTCGTCGGGATCGGCTCGTCGGGATTGCTGACTAAGTAGAGCGGACGATTCTGCATGAATCGGCTCTGGTCGCCTTTGCGCGAGCCGTCAACCGTCCGCGCCTTTACCCACGGCGTATACGAGGCGTAAGAGCCCGCCCCACAAGGGATAATCTCCTGCGCGGCAAGTGTACCCGTCAGTACCGCGCTGACGACAAACAGGGACGATTTCGTGCTCATTACTATTCCCTCCAATCACTCCGCGACATATTCGATGTCGTCGAGATAGAAGGTAAATGGGTCACCCTCATTCGTGAGCGAGAAACCAAAGCCCGTTTTTATCACCGAAAGGTCGAGCCCATCAAGCGGAATCCGGTAGCGCGTCCATTCTTTCTTAAGGATAACACCGTCGAGTTTCGCCCTCGCCGTGTCGCGGCACTTGCCCTTATCGAGTCCTCCCATAAAGAAGTCCACTTTCTCGCCACCCTTCGCACCACGCGCCCAAAAGATGAGAGTCAACGCCTTTGAAAGGTTTGCGCCGCCAGGCTTCTCGCCCCAATCGTTCGGCGGATCCTGCCAATAGATTCCAGCCCAACCGTAATGGTCGAGGTAATCAACCCGCATGCAGGTCTCGCCAGAATGGGGTTTTTCGCGGCACTTCTCGTCCACCTTGAGCGCACGGACGTGCCCCATGTAGCCCGACGCATACCACTTTCGCGGCGCACCGTCCTTATAGACCGCATACGGCATCGCGACAGCTTTCAACTCGCGTTTCGGTTCCGCACCCTTCGCACGAATTGGACGGTTCGCGTACGCGGCATTTCCCTTGCCGTCGAAGACATAGCAGTAAAGGAGATAGATTCCGCCGCCTGGCAACTTCACCGTAGCTTTCGGCGTTCCTTGCCCCTTCACGATTGCGCCCTCCCAGCCATCGGGAACAGGCAGACCCGTCCCAATCGTGTCATAGTCGCCCGTGTCGCTAAGAAGTTCCCATCGATAAGTGAGCGCGTCACCATCAGGGTCGGCGGCTTCAATGGAGGCTTCCACGAGCATTGCCGCGTCCGTGAGGTCGTCGGCTGAAACAGTCATCTCGCTCACTGTCGGACAGCGATTCGCGACTTTCGTCTCGCCCCAAGCCTTTTGCACCGCCTCAACACTCGCGAGCCGCGTCATATCTGGCAGTAGCATTCCGTGCCATGTTGGTGTCGACTCAACCTTCCATCCCCATGTAAACGCATAGCTACCAAGGCAGAACTTGCCGCGCTCAGCCTCGACGCTTTTCGCATACGACGCGGCGAACTCGCGTCCCTTTACCGTACTCGTCGGCTCGAGCGCGAGTCCCCAAGCATTTTTCGGACCTTCCCAGCTACCATGCGCACCATATTCGGTAATGACATACGGCTTCGTCATCCCAGCCTTACGCCACCGCTCACCAAGGCTCGCCGCGCCGCCATAGCTGTTAATGCCGAAAAAGTCAAGGTCGGGGCAAAGTGTCTTAAATGCCGCCAGCGTCTCCTCGGGGATTTCCGCGACAACCGTCGTCACAGGATGATTCGGGTCAACGGACTTCACCTCACGAGCGAGATCGTTAATAAACTTCCACATCTCCGCCTTATGCGGATTATTCATCTCCATTTCGTTACCAAGTGCCCAGCAGAGCAAATTTGGATGGTTCTTAACCTTCTGCACCGTCGCCAGCACCTCGCGCCGCGTCGATTCCAACGCGGAAGTGTTCGTATAGTCAAAGCCATGCTCGGCATGTCCAAGCCAAAAGCCGCACATTACCGTAAGCCCATTCTCCTTCGCTATCTTGAGTTGCGCCTCAATGTCGTCCACACCCCATGTGCGGAAACTGTTAGCGCCGAGCTTCCTGAGCACGGTCTTATCAGCGCCGCCACCTGCACCCTTGATAAAATAGGGTTTGCCGTCCCGCTGAAGTTCCCAGCTACCCGCACGCCCAACGAGGCGCACCGTACCCGCAAAAACCGAGAGCCCAGAAGCCGCCAGCGCGGCAACCGTAATAAGAAGCTTAGATCTACACATATTTTTCTGCCTTGCCTAACTCTAACAATGACCTTATCTAACGATAAATAAAACGCCCTGATTACCGACGACAATTGACCCTTCGCCCGTGACGCGTCCGCCGAACTGCTCTGCAGTAGCAGTATAAGTGCCGCGGCGCATAACCTTACCACCTACGGATAAGGACTCGACTGTAAGCGTCTTGCCGTTCAAGTCAACTACGGCGTTATCGCCTTCTATGGAAAGCTTCTGCGCACGGAGTTCCGCAGTCAACTTCATGCGCCCATAATCGCGCACCGTCAGAGAGATGTGGCGGAACTTTGACGCACTGTCACATCGCGAACCATTTCCAGGTAAAAGTGTCGCGCATGTCCTCGGACCTGGTGCCGTCGCGTCGTCCGCTAGCTCTCCATTCGCAATGACGATTTCGCCGCTACCAGAGGCCGTTTCAGCCCCCGTTGAGAGAAAGACCGTGCCTGCCGCCGAACACGGCACAGCGGAAAGCACATCCGTCGCATTCAGTCCGCGATTGCCATATGCCGTAATCGAGCCCGTGAAGAAAGAGAAGTCTGAATCCGCACCCGTTAGGCGCACAGCGACGCGTCCGCCCGAACCCGAACCGTGGGTGGCATCATAGGTCTTCTCATTTATTTTACCCGCGTCAGCGGAAATCACGCCCGCGCCCTCAATCGCCCCAAAGCGCAAGTTCAAACTGCCGCCCGTCGAGCCACCGTTCGAGCCATTCCATCCATAGCCGCGGGACGAGATCTCACCGTTCACCTGCGCCTTGCCTGCTACTGAAAGCGAGATGAGTCCGCCGCCAGCGAAACTGGTGCTGTCGCCCGTACCAGACGAACCATATTCCATTGGATTGAGCGCACTGCCGTAGACGACATCATTTGTCGCACCCTCGCCGCCATAGGAAGCCCCCGTGCCTTCTTTGTAGCCAGGACCGCCGTGATACCAGCCACGCGTCCGCTTCTCGAGCTTGTTCAGTTCACCACTTCCTGCCGTAATCTGGACACCTTCCGCGACGCGCAAATCACCGCCGACCGACACGGCAACCGCCGCCTTCGGCTCCGCACCCGCTTCACTCACCCCTTCATGCGTCCACACGCCACCATCAAGAAGTGCGTCGCCCGCAATCTGAAGTGGCGCATTCGTCGTGAGCGCGAAGGTGACATAGCCCGTTGTCTCACCCTTTGGCTGAAGCCAGCCGCCAACAGTCGTCAAATTCGCTGACCACGAGAGGTCATTCGCCGCGATATCGCGCATAAACACCACCGTATCCGTCGCCGTCGGGACGCGTCCACGCGACCAGTTTGCCGCGTCACCTGCGTCCGCCGAGGCGGTGCCAAGAAAGAGGTTCGCCGTCTCGCCCGCCACCATCGCCTTCGGGGAAGTCTTACTGAAGACGGTCTCTGTCTCATTCGAAAGCGCGAAAACATAGTAAATCACCGTGTTCGGCGTAACTTCCAGCGTCTTCTCATACGCCGTCTCGTCCGTCACGGACGCGGCAATCTGCATCGAACTCTCCCAACCATCAAACGAACTGCCACCATCCGTCGTACCATAGAGGAGATAGAGCGCACCCACTGGAATGCCCGCCTTCTGCACCTTCACGCTGAAGGTAAGCGCATTGCCCGTCCCCTGCGCAACTGTTGCCGCGCTATCGAAGAGCATGTGCTCATCAGAAACGGCAATCGCCTTCACATGCACATTCCCCGTCTCGCCCGACACCTCGAACCGTTCACGAAACGCCGCTTCATCGGCAAAGACCTCGCCACCGTAGCGGATCTTCGGATTATCTCCTTCAAAAAGCGTCGAATACACTGCCTCCGTCGTCGCCTCAGCATGGGTAAAGACGAACTCCGTCGTCGCCCCCGTCTTA
Organism: Azospirillum sp. 51_20; assembly: GCA_963600185.1. Classification (GTDB taxonomy): domain Bacteria; phylum Verrucomicrobiota; class Kiritimatiellia; order RFP12; family UBA1067; genus UBA1067. The sequence goes on from CAVCAF010000086.1 coordinate 9,247, forward strand.
ACATTCACATAGGAAGTGCCGCCCTGCCATACAGAATCCGCCATAGCCGCCGAAAGCGTAATCGTGCCGTCACCCACCGTCAACGCAACGCCCGAAGCCTGCGCGGCGAGCTTGACTGCTGAAACATTGCCCTCAATCTCCTGCGCTTTGCTCCACTGAAGCTCATTCACATTCTCAAGCGACCCGCCGCAGAGGTTTACGCCGTCCGCAAGCGCAAAGGTCTTCTGCTCCGCAAACGAAAGCGTCCCGCCGATGGACAGCGTCGCACCGCCTGCCATATTAAACGCCGTTGCCGTAAAGGATCCGCCTTTGCTAATGGACAGCTTTGCCGTGCTGTTGAGATTCATCTGTCCAGAAGTTCCCATATCAAACGCCGCGCCAGAGCCAACGGAGATCGCCCCGCTCACCTGCATCCAAGCGTTGCCACCCGACTGGTAGAACTTCCCTCCGTTCAGCGTCAGCGACCCAGCCGCGTCAATCGTGAGGTCGCCACCCGGAACATATTCGCAAGTACCCGAATTGATGACAACGGCATCTCCCGAGGCAGGCACGCCTTCTGGATCCCAGCAAGTAGCCGTCTGCCATGTTCCGCTACCACCCGTCCATGTTTTCGTATCCGCCAACAGACTAAACGCCTGCATGAGAGTTGCCGCGACGACTAGTACAAACTTAATTATTCTGTTCATTTTTAAGCCTCCAAATTACACCATTTTGCTTTAAGCATTACGGTAATATTATACCATAATTTACGCTTATAAGTCAACCCGCCCCCTCCGCGGCACTTCGCGCGGCGGGGGAGAGCGTTATATTCAATTGTCAAAGATCAAAGTGGCGCGGGCGAAGCGTTTCCGCTTCGCAACCTAACCTCACGGACCTACTGGGCACTCACCGCGGCACATCGGCGTGGGGGCGTTAGGTTGCGGAGCGGAAACGCTCCGCCTTTCTTAGTCCTCCAATTTGTTGCCAAAGAGTTTGTCGTGTTCAGCCTTGAGGCGAGCGCGTGCTTCCTCCACCGTCTCCTGCCGC
>CAVCAF010000087.1:0-10219 GCA_963600185.1 Azospirillum sp. 51_20
TCTCGCCCACCCCGAGACAGTGTCTCTTTAGGCGGAGCGTTTCCGCTCCGCAACCGAACGCCCCCACGCCGATGTGCCGCGGTGAGTGCCCAGTAGGTCCGTGAGGTTAGGTTGCGAAGCGGAAACGCTTCGCCCGCACCACCGTCGCCGCCAGTTTAACGCAACTTGATCTTTGACAATTGAATATTACGCTTTCCCTCGCGTGGCGAAGTGCCGCGGAGGGGCGGGGTTATTGGACTTTGCGGATTTCTTGTTCGTCCGTCCAGATAATCTCACCCGAGGAGAGGTCTTTCAAATTAAGCGTGAACTTATAATAGCGGTCTTGCGAGCGCCCAACCGAATTGTTCATCTCGCTAAGCGCGCCGTAAAGATACATCTGTGCCGCGCTTTGGTGTCCAGCTTGGACGGCTTTCTTCGCGTCCGTCAAGCCATTGAGCGCTTGGTCATTCATGAACTCCAAGTCATCGGACGCGTTAGAGCGATCAACAAAGCGGAACTTGCGCGAGCGGATGAGCTTCGTACGGATAGAGTCCGTAATAGAAGTCATATCAAGGCGCATAGACGAGCGGTTCTTAATACCGGTAATGTCAAGAACGGGGCGTTTGCCACCTATTTCGGCAATAAAAGCCTGGTCGCTCAGCATGGAGTCCACCATCTTCTCGACAGTGCGACGGACATCCTGCGGCTCAAGTGCCGCGCTCCGCGGCTTTAGATCGAGTTGTACTTCGCGTGCACCACTTGACGCACACCCCGCGAAAACTGTCCCAAGCACCAAAAGAACGGCAATATTCACTAACTTATTCATTCGAAAAGTCTCCTCTTACCTTATTGGCGTTCAACCTTGATTGTGGGGAGAGCGCCGCCAACATCGCGCCAATTTGAGGTGTCGACATTAACCTTTATATTGCGCTCGGCGGCGGCTTGGGCATAACGCCGCGCGAGATCCGCACGCAGTGCCTCAACCGTGCCCCATTTGCGCACGCCTTCATCAGACATCTCAAGCGCCAAATCAAAGCTCGCGCCCTCCTGCACATTGACTGTCGCCTCGTAGGGAGCCATCCACTGACGCGTCACGCGCAGTTTATGGAGGCCCTTTGTCGCCGCGAACTCACCTGGTGCCGAACCAATGACAACACCATCCAATTCAACGGAAGCACCCCCGACGACTTTACGCAGTTCTTGGAGTTGCTCGCCCGATGTGCCCTTCGTTTGGGATTCAAGCTCGCTAATCGTGCGATCAATGGAGGTTTGCACATGGAACTTCACAAGTGCCGCGTCCGCGGCATTTGCCTCGCGCCACTTCGCCGCTTTTGTCGCGACAGCGACGGTCATATCCGACTCCCAGCGGTCAAGAAGCGTGTCGTAGTACTCGGTTGAGTTAGGGTCCGCGTCAAGTACAGGAAACTTCTGCGACCAAGTGGGCATGCCGTCAACCGAGACACCGTTGGAGTCCGTAATCTTAAACGCCATACGAAGCGAGAAGACGGTATTAAGCCTGCCATTCAGATTACGCTTAGTCGCCCCTGCACGCAAAATCGTCGCGACTGCCACATAGTCGCTACCGACTGCCTTGGCGACATTGGGGGAGGAGAGATACGCGTCCGCGGCGAGTGTCGCATCCACAACCTGGAAGCCCTCGACTTCGGCAAATGCCGCGACAATGCGCTCACGAATACCGCCGAGCTCCGCGTCCAGCGCGGCAACCCCACTCTTATTTTGCACAAAAACAGCGATTTTCTTATCCGCCGCGAACCCACAAAGTGCGAACATCGCGCACACTAAAGCTACTAACTTCTTCATGATTAGAGGTCTCCTTATTCTACGGTTGAAATCTCACGAATCTGCACCTTCGCCTTTGTGGCACGGTCATTGGGGGCAACGCCCGTGAAGGTCTGGGTGTCGTTGCCGTCCAAAATGAGCGTGCGATAGGGTTTAGAGTCCGCGTCAATCTCAGTGCCTTCCGCGTCCATCCAGACCATTCGCACCTGTATGCGTTGCCGCCGCTTCGTGACGGACTCTAGCGTCACCGTCGCGCGGCGGATTCCTTCCCCTGCCTCGCCGTAGACGACCTTACGCACCTTCACGCGATTCGAAAGGCGGTAGGAATTCTCAAGGATGGAAGCTTCGCCCGATTCTGTATCGAGCGTCACCCGCGTGCCACGCGTCTCAGCGCACCCCGCAAAGAGTGTCGCCACCAGCGCAAGCCCAGCAATTCTATTCATAATCATCGTATTTTCTCCTTTTTTACTCAGTTAACAGGCAAAACAGCGGGGAAAGTGGCGGCGTTTACAGCCCTCATGCCTACTTAAAAGCTCCAGTTTACGACGGGAAGGAATGGGACATCGTCCGCGGCAATTATGTTGATAACGCCGATTTGCAGTCCGTAAGCTCTATCGGCGACATTGACAACACCAATCTGGAGCCCAGTGAACGCGTCCACATCGTTCCAGATTCCAATTTGGAGTCCATTGACATCCCAGTTCCCGAACGGAAGCCCCACGGGACCAAATAGCGTTAACGCGAACGGTGTCCATTCCGTAAGGGCACCTTCGCGTGCGGACGGATTCTTCTCATAGGTTAGGCTCGCCTCCTTAGCGAAGGTGGCGAACCCTAGCAAAACGGCAACAAGTGCAAAAACGACTCTTTTCATCATAGACTACTCCTGTTCTTTATGTGTTATTATACCACATCTTGCCCCACGCGGCAATAGCCCAAGTTTCTTTGCCGCGGTAGGTGTTTAATAGCACGTGTCGCCGCGGTTTTGACGCAAAAAACGCAAAGACTTTTCTCTCGTGTAAGGCTCTTTGCGTTCTTAGCGTTACTTTGCTATCTTTGCGTTGAAAAACGCGGCATTAAAGTTTTGCTATTGAAGTTTGCTTGCGAAGGCGCGGGGCTTAGTTGCGACCGACGCGGAAGAAGCCCGCCTTCTCATTCGCTGGGGCAACGAGGATGATGTCCTCTCCCGCCTTGCCATTAACTGGATTATTCGCGGCGTTTGCCTCATCCAGTGCCGCGGGGTCACTACCCGCCGCGAGATTGTACTGCAAATAGGGGACGGTATCCGCGACTGTAATATAGACGAGTCCGCCTTCTACCCGGATTCCCTTAACCTTCGGCTGGGGAGCACCCGCGGGGACGACTGAAGTCGCCGATGTAGTCGCGCTCGTTGCCGCGGTGGAAGACGCGCTCGCGACACCCTTCGCCTTACTCGTCGCTTGCACTGAAGACGCGGCGACAATGCCCGCGGCGTTCACCGCCGTGGCGCGTCCGTTCGTGACTCCCGCAAGCGTGACCTTACCGCTCTCATCGACCTTGCGCGTATCGAGTAAGTAAAGCGCCCACGAGCCACCCGTATACTTCTCGGCAAATGCCGCGTTGAGCTGAAAGGCGACTGTCGGGCAGCGTCCGCCCTTCGCGACGGACGCGGTTACGATGATTTCGCCCTTAGCGGGGTCAGCCGAGGTGCCGTCCGCGGCAATTTCAATGCCCGCGGAATCTTTCGGCAACCAGACGAGCGCATAGCATTCGCCGTCCATAACTTGGGTGCCGTCCGCGTAAGTATCAGGACCCGTTGAGGAAAAGGTTAAGAGAAGGTCATTAACTGCCGCGAAGACGCTTAGAGAGGCGAGCGTGGCTACTAATGCGAGGATATTCTTCATTGTTACGATTCCTTTCAAATAAGAACTTAGGCGACCTTCGCGCTTTTACGCCTGAGGGCGAGCGCGGCAACACCCAGAAGCGTGAGAAGTCCGCTCGTCGGCTCGGGGATGAAGCTCGTGAAGGTGTACGCCGTAGCACCCGTCGTGGAAAGTCCGTCGAAGATGTTCGCAGTAACATCATTAAACGCGACACTACTATAAGCGACGCGCGTTGCCGCGTCACTCGAAGTCGCGCCTTCCGACCAAAGTTCAACGAGGAACTTACTGCCCGCGCCATATTCACTCAGAAGCCCCGCGTAAGCACTGCCGCCCGTCGTCGTGCCCAAAGTTGGATAAGTCGAGGAAGCGAACTTCGTCCCGAGTGCTTCCGCACTGCTCGAGCTATAAAGCGAGAGATACTCGCTACTACCCGAGGAACTCGTAGCCTTAATTGTCGCATAGGAGAACTTGTATTCGGAGTCAGAGCCGACATCAACGCCCCAGTAGAAGTAACTCTCTGCCGCGGACGCACCGAAGATGAGTCCGCCTGCTACCAAAGCCCAAACAAATAGATTCTTCATTTTACTTAACCTTTCCTTAAGCCTTACCAGTTGACCTTCTTTTCTGAGCCACTGTTCAAGTACCAGAAGCCTGTGCCAGGTTCAAGGGTCGTGTCGGTCTTGCGCTCAATACGCACAATACCTGTATCGTTACCCTCGCTATCCGTGACCTTGACCGTCTCATCATAGCCCCAGACACCATTCTTGACCGTGTAGACACGCGGTGCACCTTCCGTCGGGACGATTACCGTATCCGCCGCCGCGGCAGTTGGCGCGGCAACGGTGCTCAGGTCGACGGACTCCGTCTTCGGCACAGCGACAAGGCTCCAAGTCGGACTCTCTTCAGTGCCAGAGGCGAGAGATGTCTCTTCCGTCGCCTCAGGAGCCTGACCGTAGGTGACAATCGGCGCGGAAGTATCCGTACGCTCTAACCACACGCCACTGCCACGAGCGACTTTAGTCGACTCGGGCGTGCCAGACGAAGTGGACGATACCTGCCCATCCGCACCGACGCTGTAAACTGCCGCGGGCTCCCAGGTCTTGTCCGTCTTGAGCGTATAGACATCATAGCGCTTCTCGGTAGCGTTGTAGACATGCATCTTATCACCCGCCGTCAAGTTCGCCGTCTTTACGATGTTGGAAACCGAGATATCACCACCGTCCGTAAGTGAGTTCCACGGCACAGGCACAATCGTCTTCTTCGCCTTCGTGGACTTCTTAAGTACGCCGACGAAGTTCGTCGCCGGCACTGTCGCGAGCGTCGCACCATTCTGACGCAACACCACATTCACGCGGAAGTAGGCACTCGTCTCAACGCTATCAATGTTAATCGCGGGCGCGGCAACGACGGATCCCGCCGTCTCAACCGTACCTGCCGCGGAGACCTCATCCACCGAGTAGGCGATATCAATACCCGTCTCAACCTTTACCTTGTCGCCCGACGCATCCGTCACAAGAGCACCCGTGACATCAGGGAGGGTGACATCAATCGTTGAAGTATCGCTGTTCTGTGCCGCGTCTACGCCGACTTGCTTCTCCGCGTCAATACCCGCAACAATGTTCACCCAAACAGGGATGCCGTTCGCGGCAGTCTTGTTAAGTTCTTCAGCCTTAGCAGTCGTCGTGTCGCCCGTGACCTTGTCAAGAACCGCTTCCGTCAGCGCAATCTCAACCGTCTCAGTGGATGTTTCCTCGGGTTTCACCGTCACGAGCTGGCTCGTCTCAGGCGCAATGATGTATTGACCATCCGAAGCAGCAAGGGATGTCTTGCCCGCTACGAGATAAGGCTTCCCTGCGCCTTCGGTATCCTGCGAATAGTCATAGCAGTAGCTACCACCTTTAAGCGCAATCTTCGCCGAACCATCCTTAGCATATCTGTCAATACAGTTGACGACATATTTCGCTTGCGCGGGAGCGACGGTTAAGATTGTCTTCGCCAGCTTAAATGTACCGCCATTTACCGTCAAAGAGCCCTGGGAAACCTGAACTGCCGTTGGCGCACCTGTGAAAGTGCCGCTTTCGATAGTAAGCGAGCTATTGCCAACCACGCTAAAGCCATAGGCACTATTCATGCCGAGTTCCGTATCAAGAACACCATTACCTGTGACCGTAACGTTTGCACCGCTCTCAAGTTGAATGGTATAAGGAACACACACAAGTTCATTCGCGCCACTCGCCTCGGAATAGGCGATTGTATGTCCGTTAAAGTCAAGCGTCAAGGTCTTGCCCGAAATCGTATGCTGAGGATAGCCTCCACTTACACCGCTATCCTTGGGTTCCAGCGTGATATCCGAAATAAGCGTCACCGTATCGCCCGACTCCGCCGCGGCAAGTGCCGCGCTAAGGGTCGAGTATTCCGTCTCGCCAATCTTGGCAACCATCGTCTTGTCGCGCAACTGCGCGGGCACAGCCAACAGATAAGTGCCCCAGTCATTGTAGTTAACATCGCAGGAGACACTTTCCGCGAGGTCTTCCCCGCCCGACGCCTTCATGCACTCTTCCGTTGAGGTCGTGCTCTTCACGACATTATACTTAATCGTGAATTGCGTATCTGCCCCAACAGTGCCGATACGAATCGCACGATCCTTGAGTCCGCTGAAGGTGTTGCCTGTGATGACGACGGCACCGAAGTTGCAGGCTCCATGCGCACCCGACTGGACGGCGATCGCGTTGTGATACATCGTCGCGAATGTGCAATTCTTGACCGTGATACCGTTAACATATGTCGTAAAGACACCTTGGTAGCATTTGTTGAAGGTGCAGTTCTCAACCACGAGATTCTTCACATTGCCACTGTTGTTCTCGTCATAATACCGGAGTGCCTGATAAGTGGAGTCGCTCGTCGTCCCATTGCCGATATTGAAGGTGCAGCCCGTGAAGGTGAAGCCATCGTACACCGTCGCGGCATTCGAAGTTGAAATATCCGTCCTTGCCGTGAGCGTCAGCCCCTTAAAGGTGAAGTTCTTCAAAGTTGTGCGCTTATAGTAGCTGTTGTTCGTATCCTTCGTCGAGACATCGCGCACGCAGTCATAAACTGGAGACGCTGTCGTACCATAAACATGGTTCCCACCCTCGGCGGTGAAGCCCTTGAGCGTCACGCCCTTATCCGCCGTGAAGGTGACATTCTCAACCACGCGGTCATAGTAGCGGAGTTTCCCCGTCGCCTTAACAAGGTCTGAATAGTCAACTGCTTCGCTATCGAAGCTCCCGAAGTGATAGGTCGTCCCACTGCCCTCATACTTCGTAGCGCGACCAAGAATGAGCGTATCGGTGATGTTCTCGGTGAAGTTAATCGTCTTACCATCAATCGAGCCATACGCACCATCGAGCACATACTGCGCATTCGCCGCGGTGACATTCCACACATCGTTAGACACGGTTGGTGCCTCGGGCAACGCCGCCAACTCTCCCGACTCATCCGCATACCCAAGAAGCCGCGGATCGGAAATCACCACACCATAGGATCCATCTTCGTTCTCCGCAGGGCTATAACCTGCCGCACAATATGCCGCGTCAACCGCCGTATCGAATGTGCCGCCGTAGACCGCGAGCGAGCCGCCCGAACTGCCCATTAACGGATTGCCCAGCGTCTTAAGTGTGCCGTCCACGACTGTAAACTCGCTCGGGACCATTTCTGGCTCTTCGTCGGAACCCACATTCACCACTGTTCCGTTTAGGAGCGCTTTATTCGTATCCTTCGCAATCGCCTCGTATGAGCCGCCCTCGATTGTCGCGAAAGCGAGTACATCCAGCCAGACGGCATAATAGTTCTGTGCCTTGACTTCCAAATCTTTCAGGACGATATTTGAGTAAAAGGCGTTGATACCACCCGTCATCTTGACATTCTCGACCGTGAAGCCGTCCGAGTAGTCCGTCCTTCCTGTATGGCAGACACCGATACAAAGCGCATAAGAGCCACCATTCAAGCAGACCATCGTACCATTCTTAATGACACCGCCCGTGCCCCAGAAGACATGCGCGAAGTTATACTGCGAATAGGTATGGTCGTTGAGGTCAAGCGTCACGCCTGTTAGGTCGTACTCAATATTAGCGTCCGCCGCGTCTGGATCGGTGATGTCCGCGACGAGCGTAATCGTGTCGCCCTCCTCCGCGGCATCGATAGCGTCCGCGAGGAAGTAATATTCGGCATCCTTGATCTTCGCGACGACGGTTCCCGAAACCCAGAGGTCATTATTCTTAACACAAGCCTTGCCGCCCGTGACATTAACCGTACCATAGCTCTCGAGCGTCAGCGTATCCGTGCCCGTATAGTCAATGACCTTAACAAGATCGGAGTCCGTCGCGTCAATATTGATTGTGCCCTTGTTGCTGATTGACTTCGCGGCAATCTGCGAACCAGCCTCAATCGTGACCACGCCCTCGGCAATCACGCCGAAGTCGCCCGCGAGCGTCATCTGTGAACCGTTCTTCAGCTCAACCTCGTAGGCGGAAGTTGTTCCGTCACTGCTCGTCCCCTTGAGGTCATCGGTAACGAGCGTCGTATTATCCAAAGTCAACTTTGTCGCGGACTCGGTTTCGCTATTGCGATTCCACATTTCCCAATTGGTATTCACCTTCACGAAGGTATCCTTGAAGGAGACCGCGCCGCCCTGCTGGCGGGCATAGGTAAGGATAACTTGCGGATTTGCCGCGCTCCAGGAGCCGTCCGTACCCGTCACTGTCATCGTCGAACCCTTGCGCGTAATCAAGCACTCTTCAATGGACTTAAAAGAGCCTGTCTTCGAGATTGTGAGCATTGAGCCCGAGCCAAGATAAGGCTCATAGGCTTCAATGCGTCCGTTGACCACGACATTAATCGGCGCCCAATTGCCGCCCTTGCCATAGCCGAAGTAAAGAGCACCATTCATCTTTGCGGACTTCGGGACGGCAAGCGTCACATTCCCGCCGACCGTGAATGTGCGCACGCTGCTGGTGTCGTCCGACGCGAGATACAGCATGCCATCCGTATCAGGTGCGTCAGTAGCGTTCTCAACGGGCACGAATGTCGCCGTCGTAGCACTCGCCGCGGTAATCGTCACATCGTTCTTAAGGAACCAAGTCGGGACAATTGTCGCGTCTTCAGTATCCACGAGCAACTCCACCGTAGCCGCCTCACCCTTCGCCGCCGCGGCTTCCATCGCCGCGTCCACCGTCTCATATCCTGTCTCATCAACTACTGCCACGCAATGCGCGACCGAGTAATTCACGACTGGGGACATATAGCGCTTTGTGCCGCCTTTAATGCCCTGTGTCGTGTCGACCGTGTCGGCGACGACATTATCCTTAGTATAGGTCAACTTCAGCATAGCGGAAGTTATTATTGACCTACCTTCCGGGTTCTCGATATGATCATCATATTCCGCTTTCGCATCATCATAAATAAGGTAGCCCGTACCTGTTATCGTGTTACCAGAGATTGTGACGACCGCTGGTGTCGTAAGCTTCACCAGATTCTCATGAAGCGTAAACGCGTTGCCGCCCGTTAGGTTGAGTGTGTTGCCCGTAATCGTCGCCTTAGCGAGCATAGTCAACTGGATGCAGGAGCGCCCCGAGTCCGTCACCGAAATTGTGTTGTCCTCAATATTAAGGACGGCTGTCTTCTGCTCAATGTTAATGCCGCGTTTGAAGCCAGAAATTGTATTCCCTTTAATTGTAATAGCTAAAGCCTCCGTCTCGCTACCGCTAATTTGGATTGGGTAGTCGAGACTCGTGCCTGTGCCATCAATTACGCTATCTGTAACCGAGCAAGAACCGCCCACCGTCACGCCACTATAAACGCCGAAGCCCTTCAGTGCACAATTCGCAACGCTAAGGTTAATCCGCTCAAAATTAGCCTGCTGAGGGTTAATCCTAGTAGCAGAACCCGTAAGCGTTAGATTCTCAAAGTGAAGACCTGTCACCGTCTTCTCGCCACACTTCTCCGTGGGGAGCGTGATAGTGGAGTTGATCGTTAAGGTATCCGTATCACATCCCGTCGCGCCTACGAACTTAAAGTTAATAAGGTGGCGATTATTGCCGAAGTACGAAGCCTGCCGTCCCATAGAAAGAAGGTTCGCGTAGCCCGACTCACTATAAGTAACCGCACCCGAAATCGTGTAGGTCAGCGTCGCCTTGCCGTCCGCGTCAACATCCGTAAAGAGCGCGTCGAAAGCGTCCGCCGTTGCCTCTCCGTCACTCGTGCCAGCCAACGCCTCAATCTTCGGCTTAATTGCCGCGTACGCGTCAGCGAATGTCGCGTATTGCGTGCTTTCAAGTCCGCTAATACCTTTCACCGTAATAGAGCCACTCTCTTCCGCCAAAGCGGAAAGGCCCGAGAAGAGGGCGAGGGCTAATGCTAACTGTTTTAGGGATTTCATGTTGAGGACTTTTTCCTTTCTCATTACTTAGTAACACCTTAGACTACAAACGGACATCCACCCGCCACCACGCCGCGTGCTACCTAAAGTAGACAAGGCGAGTGTGAAGACATGCGAAATAGCCGTCTTCATATGCCGCGCCAAAAGCCGCTTAGTTGCGCTACCC
>CAVCAF010000088.1:0-10175 GCA_963600185.1 Azospirillum sp. 51_20
CATCTATACGGTAGCGCGAATACCCCTCCGCGTCCGTGTGGCTTTTAGTCAAGACCGAAGTAATGGGAGAATTCGCCTTAAAGAAGTAGCGCGTTTGCCCCGCCTCTCGTTCTTGCCGCACAGCATCCGTCATCGTCACAATGACTGGTTGCCCCGTGGGCGACGGACGCAGGGTGAGCTCAAAGTTTGGCTCACCCTGCAGGATGTCCGTACCAATCGTCCCCGCGTAAGCACTGCCCAACAAAAGCACACTTATGAGCTGTGCTATGACTTTGCCATTTTTTGCTGACATACCCTATTCCTTTACCTCAATCAACATTGCGTCGGCATAAAGTGCTTCGCCGCGGCTAGCATTCGTAATCAACAAGACATACTCAAGCTCGCACGGTTCGTTTGGCGAAACAAAACCGCCCTCAAAATTTATCCACTCGCCGCCACTATTCACCGCGTCAAAAGGCGGCGACGATATAACGCGCCCCTGCGCATTTCGCACATATGCCGCGACATGTGGCCAACTATACAGTCCCTTTAAGGACTTTTCACGTGTAGACCAGTAATACCGCGTGGCGGGTTTCAAAGTTACACGCTGTGAAAGCCGAATAACGGCATCGGCGGTATGAGGCAGACCAAGCGCAATTGAAGCACACGACCCGCCCGAGGGGCTTCCATTTTCTTTGCGTGTAATAAACACCTCAGGTGTTGGACGACCTGGCGAATATGTTACCGAGGGAGTCCACCCAACGAGTGCGCCCTTCACATCAACTTTATTGAAGTCCCCATTCTTAAGGAGATTATTCGCCTTTCTACTGGCAAAGCGCAAGTCCGCGGCAAAGTCCTTACTCAAACCAGAGGACGGCTCGCGCACAGAAACCAAGAAGCGGTACGGACGTGAACCGTCCACGCCCACAAACCGCACATTATACGCCAGCGTTTTCTCCTCGCCAGGTGAAAGCACTACACCTTCACGAGATTTATCTACGGAAAGTGCCGCCAGCCAATTTACATCCGCTTCTAATGAGAGCGTCTCTTGCGTCCTATTCTTTATCCGAATCTGTACTGTCGCGCGATCTGCCCCACTATCAATTGGCGACGGACTATCTACCGTGAAGCGTTCAAACACATCGAGTCCCTCTCCTAAAACATAGAACGGCTTATTAGAGAGTTTTACAATGATATTTGTTCCCGCGGCGGATAAAGGCGTTTTATTGCCATATATATCCATCTTTTGCAATGCGCCCTTAGCGGTCAGCGCGATAGACATTCCCTTAGGCGATATGCCTAGCCCAATACGCCGCCCATCAAGTCGCTCCCAAATATGGAAGCGTCCACCGTCCGAAAGCGTTTCGGAACGCACAACGCGACCCGCGCCAAGTGTATCGGTCATTACCGCATAAGCCGCGGCGGCTGGGCGCGGTTGCCAAGTTATGGACATAACGCCGTGTCCATCATTATCGCCCGTTCTCATAATAAACCAAGCGCAACGACGCGTACGCGGCGAAACAGCTTTTACATCGAGATAAGAGATTGCCACGCCTTCAGCCGTACCCTCTAAACGCGCATCCCAGTCTTGAATATTGGCGACATACCCGAGTTCAGGTAGCACACTATAGGCGGAAGATGCCGCTTTAGCCCCCATTGCCTGTTGGCAATTGACTAGCATTTCAGGAGGTCTCACATAACCGTTAATTCCATAAACCTCCCGCGGTATAGCTGGGAACTCCCCATAGAATTGCCGCGTAAACTTACCTGATACATCGCCTGCCATAGCGAAACCAACATCGAGCGTCGGGTTAGTTTCATGGAGCGCGTCGCGCATCCAGCGATAGGCGTTTGCCCATTGACGAATAGTGCCGCGGAAGCATGTCTGTTGCGTTAAATCGTCATCTAGCCCATACCCTGACGCATAACCGCCAATTCCCTCATTTCCGAACAAAATGAACTCAATATCATTGGAGATAACATTGCCAAACTCACGCCAGTACGCCTTCCAACCAGCGGACTCATTAGCTTTTCTGGGGATATAATAAGTATGTTGCTCCATATACGATATCCAGCTACGGATACCATATTTTTTCAAATACGGCAAGGTTTTCTCGCGCCAGTTAGCGACATCCTTCCGCGCATTTTCTACGCTCTTCTCGGGATCCGCGCTAATATTCTCGCCCCAGAACTGTTGACGAATACCGCCCGCACCCAAAAGTGCCGCGAGGCGTACTTCTGCTTCGCCCTCAGCATCCGCACCTTCCCGTGCAGGGAAGCCGAGACGATCCGTTGGGTGAATATCAAAGGGATAATCGACGCTTCGCCTTTCTTCAGTCGAAATCACTGGACGCCGCGCCAACCAAACAAAAGTTATGCTCCCATGCCCCGCGCGGGCATCCCCCTCAAAGAACTCATAACTAAGTTGGTAAAGTCCATACGCGTTAGGAGCCTTCACGGGGACGGAACACATCTTAAGTTCATAGGGGGCGAGCGTCGTCTCTACAGTTACAGGGCCAAGGACTTCCCCGCTAGAGGACTTAAGCTCCCCTTTTAGAGTAAGTTTACGCTCGTAGCCCATAAAGTTGCCCACTGCCAATTCGATTGTGGGCGCTTTTGTCTCATTCGCGAAGAAAAAGTTGAAGTCCTTCACAATGGGCTGAACCGACCAAACTGACCCCTCGCGCTTTTTACCAACAGGCAATTGCGGCGGCTTTTTATCGGCGAGTAACATAGAAGCGCCGCGTAAGGAACTAATGGGGAAGGCGACGGGGGTTTCTTTATACGACTGCCAAACGACGATATTATCAACGAAGATATCACCCCAGCCAACCTTCATCGTTAACCCGCCTCCGATGGGTTCCAAATCGCGGTGCTCAATAAAAACACGCGCCTGGACGGCACCTTTGGGGACTACATAAGGATTAACGGTCATAATACCCCAATTAGCAAAGCGATCGGCTGTATAATAACGGTGGTCTAACGCCCAACGGAACGCATGTTGCACAACGCGCCCCGCGGCATCTAGAAACTCAATGTTGACGGGGTTGATATGCGCGAGGGGGCGTGCATGCTGGGAATAACGGATAGCGAAGAGCACCTCCAAGAACCCTTCCGGCTCAACCTTAAAAGGATCGCTCTGCCAGCGACCGCCCGATTCTTCTGCCGTCAACTTAACCGCATAATTCCCCGCGTAGGATTCGCGCACAAGTCGTCCCTTTCCAGGTCCACTATACTGCCAATGAAGGGGGAGATTTCCTTGAACTTCTTCAAATGACGGGTTCGCGAGTAAATTGGGCGCGAAGTTGCCTTCTCCCTTCATAGAAGTATCTATGCCAGAGGAGACCTCATCTTTCCCAACCGCATATTCCCCGACGAACCATTTCGCGCTTTTAACCTTAAAAGTGCTGTCATCTGGGAGTGTAACCACCGCCTTTGCGGCTCTTGTCCCTGTTTTGCCACCCGCACGCGCCTCAAGGACGACCTCCCCCGCACGCTCTAGGGTTACACTTCGTGCCGAGACAGGATAGCCGAGGGCCTTTTCGGTCGCCTCAATATCCTTGCCGTTCGCGTCCTGAAACCCTAGGCGCACGACATTCCCCGCACTAGCCCCATTCCTTGTACCTTCGGCCTCTAGACGGACATGGTACATCTCGCCATTCTCAACAGGAAACTCTAGTACTGTCGCCGCGAGCAACAAAAGAGTAGACAATGTCATTCTAATTTATTCCTTTCTTCTCCTTAGTGGACAACAACCGCGAGCCCACTGCGTTTCGGGATTGTCATGAGCAAACTCTTACCGTCATCGGAAACTTTAACCCCCGCGTCCGTTGGCGGACGGCGATCGTAAGCGACATTATCCGCGAGTTCCTGTAGCGCCGCGGCATTTGCTGTTTGGAGGGTCATTAGCGTCACCGTATTGCCCCCTTGGGTATCAATGGCACTCTTAAAGTTAATGCGTAACTTTGTCTGGGCGCGTGCCGTATAACTGCCGCGGGCGACGGACTGCAATTTTTTCGCGGTTAGTGGCGCGGAAGTCCATCCGTTCGTAGGCACATTAAAGACGAGTTCCGCACTAGTATTCTGATAATTGTAGAAAGTATCCGAAACAGCGACATTGGAATCGGCTCCCTCGAGTGTCAATTTTGGACTATCAACAGCCTCCGTACTCTGACCTAGTTTTAACCTAGCTACCAGCATTGTCGCGTTGGACACAACCGCGAAGCAATTGTTATTTTCCTCTGCTGTATTTGGCGCTCCGGACCACGCGGCACTGCCCCACCCAATAACGAGTTCATCCGCGGCGAAAGTGCCTTTATCTAGGACATAGAGACCCATAGACCTACCCGAAATACCAAATTGGAAGCCTGCTCTTGTCGCGTCAAGTAGACTCCCCGCATCCTTTACGAGCACATACCCATACCCCGAATCACGGTGGCGACTTGTTGAGAAATTCACGCTCGTATTCGTCATCGACAAGGTGGATCCGCTCTCAACACGCAAGGTTGAACCGGCATTAAACCCAAGGCATTGATAGATAACGGAAGAGCCATCCGTAAAGGCGAGTCCGCCCGGGAAGGCATCCCAACTTATGGAGCCTTGGATAAACCAGAGATATTGATTGTCGACTACCGCATTCTTAAAGGTATAATTGGCAGTCGGGAGCGAAAGGTCAAGAGCCTGGGTCTTTTTACCGCACGCCGTGACCACATCATTTCCGCCAACGCTGCCCGTAAAGGTAATCTTGTGTCCCTTCATATCAAATGTCGCGTGGTGCAACATCCCCTCATTAGCTACCCAAGTAGATATGCCTTTCACTTCCACATCATAGTCCGCCGTAATGGTAAACGCACCCGATTCCTCAGGCATAACGAGCGTATCTTCGCCACGGGGGAAATGCGTCGCGGCACTCCAGGTCTGCCCATCCGACCCCATCTCCCAATTGGAGAGGTCATAGAAGTCGCCGTCTTTAGCCTGCGTCCAACGGAAGTATTCCGCCGTACCCGCATCCTCAATAAATGCCGCGGACGACGCGGATAGCCCCACGCTATTAACAGCCGTCACCTTGCAGAAATAAGTCTTTGCCGCGTCATAGGCAGGCAAGACATCCTCAAATGTTAACTCAATCGGCAGATCCGTCCCGACCGCGGCAATATCTAATTCAGTATTTACCGCGTCCGAGAAGTCGCCCTTCGTCGCATAAGTGAGCGTTAAAGTCTTGAGACTGGGGACGCAGAACCCGAAGTCCGTTACCGAGACTTTAAGCGTCCGCTTGCCGTCCGTCGTTGTGCCTTCTGTAGATGCCGCGGATAATGTCGGGGCGGTATGCTTAATGGCTGTCGGGGCGGTTAGGCAAAGGGAGAGTCCGTCTTCCGAGACGGAAAATGTCGGCTCGTCCACAAACTCATCCGCACTCCAGTCCGTCACGCGGGCAATCTTAGAAAGTTCCTCGAGTGCACTCTGGGATGTGGAGTTTTGTGTAGTCATTAGTGTAATAGTCTCGCCCAAATGGTTGCACATCCACTCCCGCGCCGAAACATTAAGTGCCAAATCGCCCTCGTCTGTTAACCCTTCCGCCAAGGGGACAATTATGACCTTGCCACTGTTATCTCCCAAACCGCCACCCGTCTCGCATTGAATAGGTGCACGCGGCGAACCCACGGAATCCACCCATCCGTCTTTGGGCACCGTCCACTCAATCTTAGCATTCCTGCCCTGATAAATGGAAAATTGCTTTGTCGTAATGAGCGAACGCGGGTCAGAACCAACAATAAGGCGCACATCGCGACATCCCTCAGTCGCGGAACCAAGGCTCATCCCCCAATGGCGTTGTTCGAGCGTACCACCATCCACAATAACACGCACATCTTCCGAGCGGCTGTTGCTACCAATCGTGAAAGCTGTGACGCTAACTTTGCCGCCGTCTAACGCATAAAGGCGTATATGCCGTCCGCCAAAGTTGCTGTCACCAAAAGTCGCGACCGCGTTCTCACCCGTGGCACAAATGTATCCGTAGAGATCCGTTGGCAAAGAATCGCTCAAATCATCCCTCTGGCTAAAGCCGCCCGTGCTAGTAAATGTCCCCCCCGCCTCAACCTTAAGCCGCGGGTAGGCACAATAGGAGAGATTCCCATTGTTAATTAGCGTGCCACCTTCCGAAACGACGAAACCACCCGCGAGACCACTGGCACCAAGCTTTAAATAGCCCGCCAGCGAGAGTGTGCCATTGCGGATCACCATTGTCGCGGCGGCGGGTCCCAGATCGTCCTTTGATATGCAGGTCTCATTCGCGCTTAGGTTAATACTATCCTGCTGCCAAGTAACTTTCACCGTATTTCCGCCGAGGTCAAAGTCATAAATCGCGGGCTTACCCTCAATACCCGATGTAAAGTTACGGAAGATGGCGAGCGACTCATCACTCGTAAACTTTATGCGCGTCGTCCCCGCCGCTTGTGCGGCAGAGAAGTAGTTAAATGCCGCGCAGTTATATTGACCATCCGAAGACCCCGCAGAGGAATCGCAAGCCGGCACCCCAAGAGACCAGTTGTCCCCATCCTCGTAAGTGTAGACCGTATCATCGGACGGTAACTGCTTGAACTGGTTATCCGCCCAAAGCGAGCCCGCGAATAGCGCACCGAGGAGAGCGACTACCCTCACACTGAGAAACGAATGACTTTGGATTTTCATTTGAGTACTCCTTGAGTTAGTTAGACAAGAAATCAACACGCCGCGCAGGCAACTCCTATTATATAAGGAGTCCCGACGGACATTCTAGCGGCTTTAAATGCCGCGCCTAGACGCTCTCTAGCGCTTCTCTCACATGGGGGGGGGGGGGTACTAGGACTTGAGAGAACGCGCTAGAACGCACGCTAGCGCGTCCTTTTAAGCCGTTAGAAGCCTCTCGCGGAACGCGTGAAGTCCCTAACTTTTCTATCGTACCTAGCTCCTTCATCACTTTCAAAGTAGCCCCAAGAAAGCCCTTGTACCACTTTATTTGTATTTCTATTATAGCATACTCTTCTTGCCGCGTCAATACCAAATCTCAAAAACTCGCCGCGCTTTTACCTCGCGCAAAGTTCCGCGCCAACCAACCCTAACCCAAAAACCAAGCGCCCCAAAGTGCCGCGGCGAGCGAGATTAACCCCTCTCTAAACCGAGACAAAGTGCCGCGCGCGGCGTGTCCGAGCCGTTAGGTTTCGGGGCGGAAACGCCCCGACTAAGTGCCTAGCCACCACCGCCCCAGCCTCTCACCACCCCCCTCCCAGTACCTCGCCTACCCCCTCTTACTAGCAGACCTTTAAGAGACCGCGGTCTATAGGCTTGGAGACCGCGGTCTATTGGCTTGGAGACCGCGGTCTATCGGGCAAGAGACCGCGGTCTCAGGGTCGACAGACCGCGGTCTCAAGGTGCTGAGACCGCGGTCTCTTGAAGGTCGCCTGCGCATCCCCCATACCCCCCGCCAGTAAGGGACTATCCGCGTCCTCCTTTCCCGCCCCCGCCGCGGCACTTTCCGCGGCAAACCTTCCCAGTAAACAAAGAAGGCTCGGGGTGTTCCCGAGCCTTTATTTCTTAGTAGAAGCACCTCACCTAGCGTGCTTCTTCTTAGCTTTTTAGCAATTTATGACAAGGTAAAAGATTAGGGGAGAATCCGTACGCGGCGCCCCTCTAGACGATAATTGCCGCGTGCGATTATGCGCAGTGCCTCAGGATACGCCACATGTTCCTGCACCTGAATGCGTGCATGGAGCGTCTCGGGCGTGTCGCCCTCTAAAATAGGGACAGCCTTCTGCACGAGAATCGGACCTGAATCGGTGCCCGCGTCCACGAAGTGCACCGTCACGCCCGCCACTTTACATCCGTAATCAAGCGCCTGCTGCCAACTATGAACCCCCGGGAAAGCAGGCAAAAGCGCGGGGTGGATATTCAATACCCGATTGGGAAACGCCGCGAGCAACTTCGGCTTTACAATGCGCATAAAGCCCGCGAGCACAACTGTATCCACGCCTGCTTCTTTAAGTAGACGGATGCATTCATCTTCCGCGGCACCTTCTAACTTCGTCTTAAAGGGTGCGCAGTCGAGATACTGGTGAGGGATATTATGCCGCGCCGCACGGTCTAATATCTTAGCGTCTGGGAAGTCCGCGAGCACAAGCGAAACTTCCGCGTCTAACGAGCCCGCGGCAATTGCGTCCACGATGGACTGCATATTCGAGCCCGCGCCAGACCCTAGAACACCTAAATGCAGCTTGCTCATAACTCGTCCCTTTACGAGAGATTGCCGACTACCGCCTTAATGCGACGCACGCCCGCCGAGGACGACTGCTCTTTCAAAATCTTGAAAGACCCAAGTTCGCTCGTGTTCGCGACATGCGGTCCGCAACAAATCTCCTTCGAGACATCGCCAATGGAATAAAGCGAAACTTGATCACCGTATTTCGAGCCGAAGAGCGCCATAGCGCCTTCCTTCTTCGCCTCTTCTACCGTGGTCATCTTCTTCTCAACAGTAATGCCTTCTTTAATCCACTTATTGACGAGATCCTCGACTTCCTTCAGCTGTTCGGGGGTCAACTTCTCTGGCCAAGTAAAGTCAAAGCGCAAACGCTCGAGCGTAATATTCGACCCCTTTTGGTTGGCAGTTGGACCAAGCACCTTATGAAGTGCCGCGTGTAAGAGGTGCGTCGCCGTATGCATACGCGTAACGACTGCACTATTATCCTGAAGCCCAGCCTTGAACGAGCCTGCACTCGTCGTGCGCGAAAGTTCTTGGTGCTTGCGGTTCGCTTCGTCAAAACCTTCCTTATCAACGGTCAACCCCGCCTTTTTCGCCATTTCAAGCGTCATTTCAAAGGGGAAGCCGAAAGTATCGTAAAGCTTAAACGCCGTCTTGCCGCTAATTTGGTTTTGTCCGTGCGCCGTAAGCTGTTCGGCGACCTTATTGAACATCGCCTCGCCCTTATCAAGCGTCTGATTAAAGCGGTTCTCTTCCGCTTCCAAATCGAGCTTGCACTGCTCAAGATTGACCTTAAGCTCAGGGTATACATGGTTATACTTCTCGCAGATAGTTTCCGCTAATTTAACCGTAAATCCAGGTTCTATGCCCAAAATGCGCGAATAACGCACTGCACGGCGAATTAAGCGGCGCAAAACATAGTTCGCCCCAACATTACCCGGCTTAACGCCACCCTTGGGGTCGCAGAGAATAAAGGTCGCCGTACGCATATGGTCGGCAATAATCCGCCGCGCCCGCAGAACTTCCTCGGAGTCTTTGCCCGCCGTATCCTTAGAAAGTTCATCAATCTTTGCCATAATAGGCGCGAAAATCTCCGTATCATAGACGGTCGGCGCACCACTCATCATGCAAATTGTGCGCTCAACACCCATGCCCGTATCAACATTATGCCGCCCGAGAGGTTCAAACTTGCCTTCCGCCGTCTTGTTGTACTGCATAAAGACATTGTTCCAAATCTCAATGTACTTACCGCAATGGCAACCTGGACGGCAATCGGGACCGCACGCTTCTTTATGCGTATCAATAAACATCTCAGTATCAGGCCCACACGGACCCGTCGTACCCGCGGGGCCCCACCAGTTATCCTCCCGCGGCAGTGGGAAGATGTGGCTTTCGGGGAGACCTTGCTTCTTCCAGAGCTCAATCGCCTCATCATCGCGCGGAATGCCCTCTTCGCCTGCAAAAACTGTCACATATAAGTCAGCAGGGTCAAAACCAAGCTTCGTCGTCAAAAACTCAAAGCTCCAACTAATCGCCTCAGGCTTAAAATAGTCATTAAGCGACCAGTTTCCGAGCATTTCAAAGAAAGTCAAATGTGCCGCGTCACCAACCTCGTCAATATCGCCTGTACGCACACACTTCTGGACATCCGTCAAGCGCTTACCAGCTGGATGTTCCATCGCACCCATAAGATAGGGCACAAGCGGATGCATTCCCGCGGTAGTAAATAGTACCGTAGGGTCATTTTCGGGGATAACTGAAGCTCCCGAAATGATCTTATGACCTTTAGACTCAAAAAACTTCAAGTATAGGTCGCGGAGTTCATCCGCCGTCAGATTCTTCATATTCACCTCTTATCAGCGAAAGGCGCGGGGTGGCGCCATTACTTAGACGGACGCGGGGGGTGCGTCCGATAAAAAAGAAAAAAGCCGGCAGCGTCCTACTCTCGCACGGGCGAGTCCCGCAC
>CAVCAF010000089.1:0-10163 GCA_963600185.1 Azospirillum sp. 51_20
ATTGTAGCACAAGTAATAAACAAGATTGACAAGAAGGGAGAACAGCGCGGCAAAGACTGTTGCAAGACCAATAACAAAGATGCTCGGCTCGGGACGCGCACTCGCCCACCACGCGAAAGGAATGCGCACAAGAAAAACCGCCGCAAGACCTTGTAGCATCACGAAAGTTGTCCGCCCTATGCCATTAAAATAACCTGAGAAACAACGCGCGAGAGCCAAGCGCACGCCCCCTAAGGTGCGTTTCGCCTAGTCGAGCAAGTCTTTAGGCGTGGAATCGGGATTCGCTATTAATAAGCGATTAAGAAGTCCGAAGAGCATTTTACGCTCCTCACGCGTAAACGCGGCGAAGTCCTCGAAGCGGGACGCGAACTCGCCCGCGAGCGCGTCAAAGCGTGGACGCAGTGGCGAGAGGTCATCCGTAGCGTACGGATAGCTCCCCTCCTGCAACCATTTACGCTGACTTGCCGCGGCGCGGGATTCTCTTTGCGCGGCAAAATGTGCTTTTAGAATCTTGCGGGCAGAGTCCAAGTACTGTCTAACCTCAGGGTCTAACTCGTCCATCACGAGCATGTTTTCCGCATGAAGAGCCGCGAAGCGCGGCGAAATAAGATAAGCCGTAAAACTCACGCCTGTTGGACGCGTCCCCGCTGCTGTTTCATAAAGGCAAAATCCGTCCGCCCCCGCGAAGACGAGTTTACCTGCGCCTGTAAAGCGGCGACGCCATTCGATGACTTCCAACTTAGCTTCCGCGCCACTCGGTAAAGTTAGGCGATAATCTGTGACCTCTTTTTGCACAATGAGGGGCGTGACGGGGATTCCGTTAAAATAGATCCTCACATTTGGATAACTCTTCAGATAAAGAGCGAAACGCGAAGCGAGCGTTTGTACGGTTTCCTCAACCTTCAAAAGTGACGCGGTCGCGGCCGTTACATTCGTGATATACACTTCGGTGCCCATAGCGGGTCCTACCTCGGTTGACTCTATCGCGAATACACCCGGATTCGCGAGCTCGCCATGGATCTTATACGAGAGCAACTCCTCCCCTTCGCGGACGGTTGTGCGCCACTCAACATCATGCCCGAGCGCGAAGGCTTTAAAGCGTCCACGTCCCTGACGACCATGCAAGCGACGGTGCGAAAGGAGGGTCTTGGCGGCATCGCGCTTCCAACTGCCCCCGAGCGAACCAAAAGTAGAGTCCGCCTTGAGAACATCTATGCCCGTACCATCATCGGCGACACGAATTGCGTCAACGCCTTCTAGCATATTCAGAACAAGGTCAACGCGCACTTCGCGTGCGTCGGCATCGAGCGCATTCCAAATAAGTTCCTCAAGTGCCGCGAGGGGTGCCGCTTTAGAAAGAGAGGCGATATGATCTGCCTGAGCCTGAACATAAACTAACTTACTCATTCAGCCTCCCCTTTCTTATCTTCATCGAGATCAGTAAAAACGAGCGGCTCTACTGTATCCTCGCCCGTTATCTTCTCTATTTTAACACGAAGCACTTCGAGATCCTTTTGGCAATCTTCAGCAAGCGCACGACCTTCTTCAAAGGCTTTAAGCATCTCATCCAACTTCAGTTCGCCCGATTCCATTTTCTTGGTGAGGGCTTCGAGTTTCGCTAGTTTTTCTTCGAATGTCATAGCTCCACCTCCTTAAAGAAAGGTCATTTGTCCAGGCACATCCGCCATTTTGCGCCGCGGCTTATACATAACCTTAAGTTTACCGTCCACATCAATTACATTAGACTCAAGATTACTCAATATTTCGCCTGCGCGTTTAACGACTTCGGGTGGCAAACCCGCCATTGCGCCGACATGGATACCGAAACTCTTCTCGGCAACACCCGGAACAATGCGCCTTAAGAAAACAACGCGATTGCCTTCTTCCTTTACTTTGACCGTGTAATTCTTAATACCATCAAAACGCTTCGCGAGATCGGTTAATTCGTGATAGTGCGTCGCGAAAAGCGTTTTCGCTTTTGAATCGGTTTTACCATACAGATATTCCGCGACAGACCAAGCGATTGAGATTCCGTCAAAGGTAGAAGTGCCGCGCCCAATTTCATCAAGGATAACGAGCGAGCGCGGTGTCGCATTATTCAGGATATTCGCCGTTTCTTGCATTTCTACGAGAAAGGTTGACCGCCCACGCGCGAGATCGTCGCCTGCACCAATGCGCGTAAAGACGCGGTCGACAACCCCGAGGTGCATTTCTGCCGCGCTAACCCAACTGCCCGCCTGCGCCATTATAACAAGCGTCGCCACTTGGCGGATATAGGTTGACTTACCCGCCATATTCGGACCTGTTATAAGATGAATTTGCTCCGTCGTGCAATTGAGGAATGTTGAATTGGGCACGAAAGGTTCCGCGTCGGGGAGTTGCTCAATAATCGGATGGCGTCCGTCTTTAATTGAAAGCACATCCGATTCATCTAGAGTCGGCCTAACATATCCCGCCGCGAGCGCACGATCGGCAAAAGAAAGAATTACATCTAATTCGCCAATCGCGGTGGCTGTCGTTTGAATCTGAGCTGTCCTTGCCGCGGCGCGTGCGAGTAATTCACGATAGAGACTTTGCTCAAGGGCAATGCCGCGCTCTTGTGCGCCCAGAACTTTATGCTCATACTCCTTAAGCTCAGGGGTTGTATAGCGCTCACCTGTAGTCAGCGTCTGGCGACGCTCATAGTCCGCTGGAGCCATGGCAACCGAGCCCTTAGGAATCTCGATAACGAAGCCGAAAGTCGCGACATGCTTTACTTTTAGTTTGAGGATGCCCGTGCGCTCCTGTTCTTTCGCTTGGTAATTGGCGAGCCATTCATTCCCTTCCTGCGCGATGTCCCGAATCTCATCCAATTCATCATTGTAACCATCCGCAATAAAGCCACCATCAACAAGAAGAACGGGGGGCTCTTCAATAATAGCCTCGTTAATAAGCTGCGCGAGTTCCGTCTCATCCGAAAGTCGGCTAAGGCAGTCCGCCAAAAATGAACTAGGAATTGACGCGAGCAATTCTCTAATCTTACGAATGGGAAGCAAGGAAGACGCAAGGGCGCGCATGTCGCGCGGGTTGGCACGGCCTGAATCCACTTTCTGGACGAGTCGCTCTAAGTCTCGCACATCCGCGAGAAGAATGCGCAGGGAACTAAGTGCCGCGCGATTCTCAACGAAAGCCCCTACGGCATCGAGTCGCGCATTTATCTCGCCTACTCTCGCGAGGGGACGCGCAATCCAATTGCGCAGGGTGCGTCCACCCATAGGCGTTTTCGTCATATCAAGAACACCTAAAAGCGAGGCTTGGCGCGTAACTTCGCCGCCTGGCAGGAGTTGCAAATGGCGAATCGTGCCGCCATCTAGCACCAAGCCTTCCGCCGCATTTCTTAAGCGCAGGCGGCGAATATGCCCAAGGGAATGGTGCAGAGTCGTACCGACATAATAAAGGAGTGCTCCCGCGGCGCATATAGCGTCCGTCTTGCCCATGAGCCCGAAACCCTCTAGCGAGAGTACCTTAAAATGCCGCGTTAGACAATCATACGCCGCGTCATATGAATAAGTCCATTCATTATTCTCATCGCGCTTCAGCATTTCGGCGGGACGGATAATTTCCAGCGCTTCATCAAGCTTCGCGTCCGTCGCATATTCTTCTACTAGAAACTCGCCTGTCGCGAGATCAAGTAACGCGAGGGCGCGTCCATTAACTGCCCCCACATAATTATTTGCAGTCTCATCAAGAAGTCCGTCTTCTGTCACGGTTCCTGGCGTGACGATACGCGTAACTTCGCGGCGGACAAGCCCCTTCGCTGTTTTCGGATCTTCAACTTGGTCACAAAGTGCAGCGGTTAGCCCCGCACGAATAAGTTTCGCGAGATAAGAATTAATGGCGTGATAGGGTACGCCGCACATCGGTTTATTATTGCGGTGGGTTAGCGTCGCGCCTAAAATTGGCGAAGCACGCACTGCATCGTCCCCAAACATCTCGTAGAAGTCGCCTAGACGAAACATCAAAATAGCGCCCTCAGGTATCTCGCGCTTTATGGCGAGATATTGACGCATCATGGGGGTCAACTCTTCAGCCATTGGGCAACTCCTTCGCGTGCTCTACTGCCCAACGGGCTTGCCGCGCTACACCTAGAAGAAGCGCCGCGTCATCGCGCGTAAAAACGCCGCGCGAGAAGACGCGATGAAAGCCCTGCATAAAGTGTTCGGTCTGGATACTCTGCATAAAACCTATCTCAACGAGCATCTCAGCCCAGTTTTTCATCAACTGCATCTTTTGCGCTTGGGGAGCGGGCGGGGCTTTCTCGTGCGGCGGCACATAGCGTCCCGTCGCCGTAAAGAACTCATAACAAGTAATGAGTACGGCTTGGGCAAGATTTATAGAAGTATAGCCCTCGTCTACAGGAATACGAATAAGGTGGGTACACTGGGCGACTTCTTCATTAAGGAGTCCCTTATCTTCGCGTCCGAAGACGAGTGCAACAGGTCCTGTCGTAGCGAGCGCGAGAATATCCGCGGCACAATCCCGCGGCGCTTTTACATGTTGACGATAAAGTCCCTCACGTGCCGTTGTGCCTACGACAGCGACGCAATCAGCTACGGCTTCCTCAAAAGTCGCATATTCCTCACGGTTCTTAAGGACATCCGTCGCATGCACGGCGAGGCGCTCGCCTTCCTCCCACGAGTTTTGCAAATTGGGCGCGGCAAGTCGCAGGTGATGAATACCCATGTTCGCCATGGCGCGGCACGCGGAACCTACATTGCCCGTATAAAGCGTCCCCACTAAAACAACTCGAATATTATCTAACGGATTTACCATCTACACCTCACTTTACAGGGCTACCACACACTATGCCACGATAAACATCAAGATAATCCTCGCGTCCATCAACTTCCACGCGCTTATAAACGGTGCAAGAAAGTCCGTTCGCGTGAAACATCCACTTCTCATTATTCGACCTATACATTGTGCCTGATGAAAGAACATTCATACACTGATAAGCGATAAAACTCGTCCCATCGGGCAATACAACCTCCACCACAAGGCGCGAAGTCAGCGTCATTTCCTTGCCTGTCATGGGCCAAACATAAGTCGTGGTATGCTCCTTATCAAGCCTACCATAATAGACTGTTGCTTGCTCGCCTTCATCATTCGTAAAAACACTCGTCTGAAACAGGCGATACGACATACACGCCGTAAGAAATAGTGCACAAAATGCCGCGCCGATTAGTGGAAAGACTCGCTTCATAATGATGCTAACTTCTTCGCTACTAGCCCACCGACAATCTTAGGGTCGGCCTTACCCTTCGACAGCTTCATGACTTGACCAACAAAGAACCCTGCCGCGGCTTTCTTACCTGCCTTGAAGTCCGCCACACTCTTCGGATTCGCCGCAATAGCCTCATCAACAAAAGCTTCCAAAGCAGCTGTATCACTAACCGCACCAAGTCCACGCTCTTTCACAATCGCCTCAGGGTCGCCACCCTTTTCGAAAAGTTCAGGCAGGAGCTCTTTAACGGTTGGTCCATTAATCGTCCCTTTCGCCGCGAGAACCACGAGTTTCTGCAACGCCTCAGGCGAAAGTGCGCTCTCGGTTATGGCTTTACCCGTCGTATTCATAAGCGCCATGACATCGCCCATGAAAAGATTGCAGAGGAGCTTCGCCGTCTTAGCGTCCAAACCTTTAGCCGCCGCCTCAAAGAAGTCCGCGTTTACTTTGTTTTGCGAAAGAACATCCGCGTCATATTCGGCGAGTCCATACGCCGCGACCATTCGTGCACGCCGCGCTTCGGGCTTCTCTGGTAAAAGTGCACGCCACGCTTCAATTTGCTCGCTCGAGAGTTCCACAGGCACAAGGTCGGGCTCGGGGAAGTAGCGATAATCGTGGGCATTCTCCTTCGTCCGCATAGAAGCCGTCTCCAGCGCTTCACCATCCCACCGCCGCGTTTCTTGGATAATCGGGATAGAATGCGCCATGCACTCGCGTTGACGCCGCGCTTCATATTCAAGTGCCGCGTGAATACCCTTAAAAGTATTCATGTTCTTAATCTCAACTTTTGTGCCAAGCTTCGTCTCGCCCACAGGACGAATAGAGATGTTGACATCTGAGCGCATATTGCCTTCTTCAAGGTTGCAATCGCTCACGCCCGCATAAACAAGTATCTCCTTAAGCGCCGTTAAGTAAGCAATTGCTTCATCCGCGCTCGAGAGGTCAGGCTCTGAGACAATTTCCATGAGCGGCGTGCCCCCACGATTGAAGTCCACGCCCGAACTCGTCGCGTAATGATTTATCTTCGCCGCGTCTTCCTCGAGGTGGATGTGGTTTATGCGAATAAACTTCTTTGTGCCGTCCGCACGCGTAATTTCTACGCCGCCACCCAAACAAAGCGGATTACCATTTTCTGAGATTTGATAGTCCTTCGCCATATCGGGATAGAAATAGTTCTTGCGGTCAAATGTCGCATGGCGGTTTATTTCGCAACCGAGCATCATGCCACTCATGACGGTAAGTTTCACCGCCTCTTTGTTCATCACAGGCAATGCGCCAGGATACCCGAGACAAACTGGGCAAACATTCGTGTTTGGCTCACAGCCCGTCTTAAGTAGGCACGAACAAAACATCTTTGTGCGTGTCTTTAGTTGCACATGGGTCTCTAAACCGATAGTATTCTCGAATTGCATACCTATATTATATCAAATAAATGTGACTTTGCGGGATTCTTCGTTCATGCCAAAATGTTCAAAGCGAATATGCCGCGCTGTGGGCGGGATTAGCTCTCCTGCGCGCTCAGGCCATTCTACAACCATTACAGCACCGCGGGCGAGGTAATCTTCCCAACCAATAGCCTCAACATCTTCCGCACCCTGTAGGCGGTAAAGGTCCATATGCACAAGCAACTTAACGGGCTCTCGCGTACCGACATGCTCTTGGACAATACAAAATGTTGGCGAAGTGACGCGTCCTTTAACACCAAGTGCCGCGGCGAGTCCTTGAGTAAAAGTCGTCTTGCCCGCACCTAAATCTCCCTCAAGGCACACAACATCGCCAGGCTTCAATTCGGACGCAAACTGCCGCGCTAAATCCCAAGTTTCTTCAACACTCGCTACTTCATATGAGCCCGTCATCTTTTAACTCCTTAAAAGCACGTTTAATGTAGTTGCCACTAAAAGCACTTGAATGAGGCATACGGATAAGATTCCATGGCAAGTTCTTATACTCCACGCCGTAAATAATCGGCTCTTCCTTTGAAAATGGTGAAGGCTCACCACGAAAGACATCTAGATACGCGCCAGCCAACCGTCCGTGGCGCAGGGCTGTTAATAATGCTTTCTCGTCTACTGCATTGCCGCGCCCAATATTGATAAGTACGGCGCGGCGCGGCAGTTGCCGTAAGAGTTTCGCGTTGACAAGATTATCCGTCCCCGTATCACTCGGCAAGGCGCAAATAAGCCAATCCACTTCGGGAAGTGCCGCGGGTAAATCGCCCCAATTCGCACGATGAAATCCAGCGACAGAAACGCCGAGGCGCGTTAACTTCTCGCCTATTGCGCGACCTATGCGACCATAACCCAAAATGACCGCTTTTGTCCCCGCGACTAAATAGCATTTATCACTTAAAGCGACCCGCGGCCAAAAGTCTGTGCACTCTGGTCTAAAAAATCCGCGTGCCCAAGCGAATATAAACCCAACGACTGTCTCCGAAATAATAGCACCATGGTAGCGTCCGAAATGTGTCTTTATCTTCGAAGAAGCTGGCTCGGCTATTAGCTCATGTCCCGCGCTGGGTGTAGCCACTAATTTAAGGTTCGCGGCGTGCGCATACCATTCGGATTTAAAAACCCAAGTAATCACTTTTGTCGCGCGCGGCAATTCGCGCAAGAAAGCACGCTCAGACTTAACCACAACAACTTCCGTCCCCGCGCCTACTAATTGATTTAGGTAGGCAATATCCACTTTTTGTGCCGAGAAACACTTCTCTGCCCAAGCGAGCCAAACAAGAAGGACTTCTTTCGCCTTTGTCATGGTTATTTATTCCTCTTAAACAAGAAACCTTATCTAATTAGAATAGAAAACGCCGCGAACGTTCCTCGCGTCCACGGCGTTTTGTGCGTTGGCACGAGCGAGATTACTTAATCTCGACTTCAGCACCAGCCTTCTTGAGCTGCTCAGCGATCTTTTCAGCTTCGTCCTTAGCGACGGCCTCTTTGACCTTCTTAGGCGCACCGTCAACCATGTCCTTAGCGTCCTTAAGGCCGAGACCCGTGATTGCACGGACTTCCTTAATGACCGCGATCTTGTTCGCACCCGCCGCCTTGAGGATGACGTCAAATTCCGTCTTCTCTTCAGCCGCAGCACCCGCCGCAGGACCCGCAACAGCGACAGCCGCCGCCGCGCTCACGCCCCACGCTTCTTCGAGCGCCTTGACGAGTTCATTGATTTCGAGAACCGTCTTGCCAGACAGCTCCTTGATGATTTCTTCGTTTGTCATTTTACTTTTTCCTTTTTACTTCAACCCGTGGCGTATTTCATCCAAGGGAAATCTTGTTTAAGCTTGAGCAGGTGCCTCCGCGGCAGGTGCCGCTTCAGGAGCCGCAGGTGTCTCAGCCGCAGGAGCAGGAGCGTCCGCCGCAGGAGCCGCGTCGCCACCCTTCTTCGCCTTCTCAGAAAGGACACGCGCCAAACGCGTCGCCGGCTCCTTAAGGAGCATGAGCAATGTCGCACGGAGCTGATCCTTACCAGGAACCTTCGAGAGGGCTTCAACCATTGCCGCGTCGACAATCTTGTTGTCGTAATCAGCACCCTTGACGGAAGCCTTACCCGCGGAATCCTTCACGAAGTCCATAATCGCTTTCGCGACAGCCGTTGGCTCGCCATGACCCGTAATAACGGCGGTTTGACCAACAAACATCGCCTTAACGTCGTCACTCCAGCCCTTTTCTTCCGCAACCTTCGCGAGGAACGTATTCTTAACAACCAACATGTGGCTATCGAGCTTACGAAGCGCGCTACGGAGCTTAGAAGTCGCCGCGACGGTTACGCCGCCGTGATTAATGATAAAGCAGTAGTCCGAGTCTTTGACGCGGCTCACAACTTCGTTGAGGATAGCAATCTTTTCAATTCTCATTTCGAATGATCTCCTCGTTATTCGGCATCCGCCGAAGCAATGACTGGCACGCCCACTCCCATTGTGGAAGCAATCGTAACCGACTTAATGAACACACCCTTAACTGTCGCGGGCTTATGCGCCTGAACAGCCGCGATGACCGCCTTGATGTTTTGGACGAGCGCACCTTCTTCAAAGCTACGCTTACCCGCAACAACGGCGAGGTTGCCCGTCTTATCCATACGGAAGTCAACCTTACCACCGTGGGCTTCTTTAACGGCTGTTGCCGTATCGTCCGTCACCGTACCCGTCTTGGGGTTCGGCATAAGACCACGCGGACCTAAGACACGCGCACACTTACGGACTTCCTTCATCGCTTCAACTGTCGCGATCGCGACATCAAAGTCGCACCAGCCCTCTTTCTGAACCTTCTCAACGAGGTCAGCAAGACCCACAAAGTCAGCACCTGCCGCGCGCGCAGCTTCCGCCGCGTCACCACCCGCGAACACCGCGACTTTGACCTTCTTGCCCGAACCATTCGGGAGCTTCACAACGCCGCGGACGGCGGTATCACCCTTAGTAAGTTCCTTACCGAGGTGAAAATAGACATCCACCGTCTCGTCAAACTTAGCGCCCGCGTTCGCCTTAACGAACTTGACCGCCTCTTCAATGCTCACAGGCTTCTTGGGAGCCTTCTTGAGCGCGTTGAAATATTGCTTACCGTGACTCATTCGACCACCTCGATTCCCATATTGCGCGCCGTACCCGCAATCATCTTGATCGCCTGCTCGGGGTCATCCGTATTGAGATCGGCTTTCTTCATCTCCACAATCTTGAGGAGTTGCGCCTTGGTAACCTTGCCGACTTTATTCTTGTTCGGCACGCCGCTACCCTTAGCAAGACCCGCTTCCTTCTTAAGAAGCACGCTCGCGGGCGGCGATTTGAATTGTAGCGAGAAGCTACGATCCTGATAAACCGTAATAATTACGGGGATAACGAGACCCGCGTCTTTCGCGGTCTTCGCGTTGAACTCCTTGCAGAACTGCATGATGTTGACACCAGCAG
>CAVCAF010000090.1:0-1731 GCA_963600185.1 Azospirillum sp. 51_20
TCTTTTCGGGTGCGTCCCAGTAAGAAGAAGGTCTCCCCAAAGTAGGATTAAGGAAAAGCGTCCCGACACTTTTCAAAAAGCGTCCCGACGGTTTTCAAAAAGTGTCCCGACGGTTTTTCAAAAGCGTCCCGACGCTTTTCCTTGTTGTTACTTAGACGCGACCTTGTTTCCCCTTAGGCGCGACCGTCTTCACGCTCTCGTTTGCCCGACTTGTTGCCGTGCGGCGCGGCACTTTCAAAGTCAAAACATTACCTAATTTCATAAACTTTCTTCACAAAGTTTTTGTGCCGCGGACGGCGCGGGAGCGCTATAACTTACCAGAACGAGCAGAAAGTTGTCCATTCTTGTAAATTATCGCCCCTTTTTAGGGGGGGGGGGGGGGATTGATTGACATAGCGGCTATAAAAGTGGTATAATATTCACCGAAATGTTGGAGAACTCTAGTTTGATGCTGAGATTTCTTCTGCTCGCGTGTCTTTTCACGAGCGGATGCAAGTCCATTTTGTCGCTTTTTCAAGAGGAAGAGCCCATCGATACTTCTGTCGTCGCGCAGTGGTGGGATGGCCCGCGTATTCGTCCGGGCGTTGGGTTAATCGTGCAAGTCGCCGCGGTCGGGCAAGAGAAGCCGATCGTTATGGATACTCAAGTCGACCAGAACGGGCAGATCACATTGTCGTATCTTTTGAAGTCGCCGCTCGCGTGCGATGGGCTTACGCTTGAGGCGTTTAAGAAGAAGGTCACCAAGGCATACGAGATGTATATTCGCGAGCCGCAGATTTCGGTGCAGTTCTCGCCGTACGATATGCGCCTCGGGGTGAGTCCGTATGGGACGGTGAATGTTCTAGGTGAAGTGCTGAACCCAGGCCCCGTTAATATGCCCCCGACGATGGATCTCACCGTCACGAAGGCTATTCAGGCGGCGGGCGGACTTAAGCCCTTCGCGGATAAGGAAAGAATCCGCGTCACGCGGTGCGAGAAGGATGGCACCCAAACACGCACGATGGTTGATTTGGTTGAAATTGGCGAAAAAGGTCGCATTGACAAAGACATGGCGCTCAAGCCGGGCGATGTCGTCTATTGTCATGAAATACGGTGGTAAAGCTAAACGAAAAGAGGAAACATGAATACGATGAAGTTAGGCATTATAATGTTTTCTTGCGCGGCGATTGTGCAGGCGCACGCGCTGACGCTTGTTGAAGCACGCGCCAAAATCGGTGACGCGGCGAATGACGCGAAGGTAATGGCTGAGACGACCGCGGCATTGAGCGCGGCAGATCAGGTCACCTTCCTCGGGCAAGTGAATGAGGCGATTGGTAAGATGCCGGGCGCGGAAGCCGATCGCGTCGCGAAGTTCTATGCGGCGAATAAAGCCGCGCTCGCCAACTCCAAGAAGGGCAACCTCTCGAATTTGCTCGCTGAGACCTATGCGACAGTGTCGCTCGAGGCATTGACCGTAATTAATGAGCGTTTCGCGAGCGAACTCTTCAGTCGTTCCACGGCGGGTACGAGCCTAACTGATGCCCAGTTCGAGCAGATCGCGAAGTCCAATATGGCGAAGATTCAGGAGCGCACGGCGAGTGCGTCCGATTCCGCCGAGCGTAATACGTTCGCGATTCTTATGTTTGTGCGCGCTTCTAACGGTGCGCCCGCGAACCTCTCCGAGACACTCGTTAATGACTTGCCGAATGCCGAAGCGCGGCAGATGGCGAAGGTCGAGTGGATCCCCGCGGC
>CAVCAF010000090.1:2047-9995 GCA_963600185.1 Azospirillum sp. 51_20
CCGCGTGGCTACCAAAACCAAATCATCTAAAGGTAGAGAGGACTTTGATAAATGAATAAAACTCTATTTACAGCCTCTATCCTCGCCCTCGGCACAATTGCCGCGCAGGCGGGTGATTTGGATCGTCCGCGTGGCATTCGCGTCGGGCAGAAGTTGACATTAAACCCCTATGTGTCGCTCGCCTATACCTACGACTCGAACCCCGACTCCTATCGTAAGGCGGATCCTGGCTCGAACTGGGAAGTTAACCCTGGCTTGAACTTCACCTATTTGGACGATAACTGGTCATTGGTTGGTGGCGCTTGGTATAGCTACCACGCGTGGAATAAGTACCCTGACCAACAGAACTCCTCAAGCTACGGTGAGAAGTTGGACTTCAAGTGGGCGAACTCGCTCCCGAATGAGAAGGGCTGGTCATTGCTCCTTTCCGAAAGCTACCAGCAAGTCGCCGAGGATGATGACTGGAACTATGCGGGTGGTCGCGGCCTTGGGCGTGACCGTAAGCAGTTCACCTTTGATGGTGCACTCGAGCGCCGCTTTACGGAACGCTTTCATGGCACCTTCGTTGGTGACTATTACTTACTTGATTATGATAATAATTATAGTAAGTATGGTAACCTCTATGGATGGAAGCGCCTTACGGTTGGTGCTGAGGGTGGCTATATGCTCTCGCGCTGGACGGACTTCATCGTTTCGGCTAACTACCAGTGGTATTGGCAGGATAACACGGGGACTTACAACTATCTCGCGTCCGATTCGACAGGCTTCTCTTTGATGGCGGGTGTCTCAACGCGTGCTACCGAGCGCATTTCGTACCGCGTGTTGGCAGGTTGGTCGCGCTTTAAGTATGCGAACGCGTCCGAATTGAATGGCTGGACTTATGAGCTCTCGGGCAAGTGGGATATCTCCGAAACATGGAGTATGATGGTTCTCGGCTCGAGCTACTTCCAACCTTCTGAACGCGAAGTTGGTTCGGCTAATAAGGTCTACAACATTAGCTGGGGTCTTGCTAAGAGCCTCATCCGCAATAGCCTGCGCGCTACATTCGATATCGCCTACCGTAAAGAAGAGCGCGTCTATAGCTGTGTTGACGATAGGCGCGGCAATTATGACGAAGATATTACGAGTGCCCGCTTCGGTCTCGTCTATACCCTCAACCGTTATATCGATATTTACGGACGCCTCGAGTACCAGTGGTATGACGGCAGCTATGCGGATAAAGAAGATAAGTCGTATGACTTTGACCGCTTCCGTGCGACAATTGGTCTTCGTTTGACCTACTAAGTTCGTTTGGCTTACTCAAGATAAGTGCAAGACTTTTTGACGAAATGTGGACTTGCGGCGCACCTAGCTTTAACGGCAGTCGCGCCGCTCTTCCTCTTCCCTTTTTGTGAGGCAGGGGATGTCGCGGGGGTTCTTCTGGCACTCTCGCTTATTTCCGCGTTTTGGATTCTACTTTCCCCCAGTCGTTTAAAGGGAGAAGAACCGTATGAGGCGCGAACTCGCGTCCTTTCTTCTATAGTCCGTGACCCGCTCTTTTGGGTGCTCGTCGTGGGCTTACTTTATGCAATAGTTTCTTGGCTCAATACGGGTATTGGCATGGCGTATAATGCGGAGGATGCGGTCTGGTACCGCGCAAGTGCCGCGTCCGATGTCCTACCCGCCTCAGTAAAGGGACATGGTTCTTTATGTGCCGCGACGGCTCTCGCACTTCTTGTAGTAGTTACGGGAGCCCGCCAAGCACTTGGTCGTTCTGCGCGCGCAACTCTTCTCTACTTATTTTCCCTTTCTGGTGGAGTTGCCGCGCTTTTTAATTTAGCTGTCCTTTTTATGGGTTCCGAGGGCTCCCTAAAGGCGGTTGCGTGTAGTTGGACAAGTGCCTCTTATGCTGGGGTTGGGTTCGGACTACTCTTTTTAACTTCCCTCGCCTCGTTGGAACTCGTTTTTGAAGCCAAGGAGCGCCGCCGCGTTTTTCTAAATGCATTTGCCGCGGGTGCTTGCGCGTCAGGAATGCTTTTCTTTATGCCGCTTGAGTTATCCCTCCCTTTTTTGGCGGTCGGGATTATTTTTATTCTCGTCTCATGCCTAAGGTTAGCTGTCGTTTCTGAGGCGAATGACGCGTTTAAGTATCTCTCAGTTTTGGCACTCGCCTCCCTCGTGCCGATTCTAACGATTATTGGGATCGCCTCGGACGAACTTCTTACCGCCCGCGGCGCACTGTTCTCCCGCGGCACTTTCTTCCCCGAGAACTGGCTAGAGATTCGCGCGACCCTAGATCGCATTGCCCATCTCAGTTGGAAGGATGTCCCTTGGCTGGGGACGGGTGTTGGTTCATTTGCTCTTGATTTGCGCTTTGGGGCGGAACCTATGGACTGGGCGATTTTGCCCGCGGGGCAAGCGACTACCCTAAATGGTTGGTGGCAAGTTCTCGTCGAAACGGGCATCGTCGGACTTTTACTTATGCTTCTCACTCCCGCATTTCTGCTCTTTACTTGGCTTTTTCGTCTTTTCCACTTCTTTAAGGGACGCAAGGTAATGGTGCTCGCGGCGATTTTAGGTATTGCCGCGCTAGCCCTCGTCTGGACGGAAGCGTTTGGATCGGTTTCCCTTTGCCGCCCAGAAGTCATGATTTTAGTTTGTGCCCTGCTCGCTGTCGCGGGTAAGGCTTTCCCTATCCCGCCACGCGAAAAGGCGGATACCGCTAATTCACAATCTTGAGTTGAGGAGTTTCTATGGCTGATAAACCTCTTTATTACGGTAAGCAATCAGGACCCATTTATTATGGCGGCTCCAAAGATCCTGCCTACGGTGGGAGTTCGCCCGCGTACTATTCGGGTGGCGGACTCTACGGTAGTTATGGTGGTGGCGGCGCTAATGGCGACAATAATGATGGCTCGCTCGTCGGCACAATTACCCTTGCGCGTATGCTC
Organism: Azospirillum sp. 51_20; assembly: GCA_963600185.1. GTDB lineage: Bacteria > Verrucomicrobiota > Kiritimatiellia > RFP12 > UBA1067 > UBA1067. The sequence goes on from CAVCAF010000090.1 coordinate 4,978, forward strand.
CGCGTCTTTTCTCAGCGGTGGCTCTCGATTTTCGTTTTCTTGCTCCTCGGGCTTATCGCTTCCTTCGCGATTTATCGTATTTCGCCCACGATTTATGAGGCGAAGAGCGAGTTCTCGATGGATATTGGGCGCAACCGCCGCGTAGACTCTCCCCTCGGACAAGCCATGCCCGAATTGGGTGACAACTATACGGAAGTCTTTAATACGCGTCTTTCGGATTGGCGCTCGCGCAAGATTCTTACTATGATTCTTCAGGCGTACCGTACGAATAACCCCGCCTCAATCGTTACGGATGACGAGATGCTTGAAGCACTCGTTGATTCTAAGCTTGAACTTCAGCGCAATTCGCGCATTATTACAATTAGCGTAAGGTCGACTTCCGCCCGCCTCGCTGCCGATCTCGCCAATGCCTACGCGCAGGCAATTGAGGCGTTCACGGACGATGAAAACCGCGTCCGTTGCGATAAGGCAGTCGCCAACATTCATGCGCAAGTGGAGAAAAAGCGCCGCGAGAAGGAGAAAATCGCGAAGCAACTCCTCGACTTCCGCACCGTTAATAAGGTGGATAACCTCCGTTCCCGCCGCGATACCGTCCAGCAAAGTTTGCAAAAGACCACGGCGGACATCCTCGTACTTGAGACAACCGAGACCCAGCTTGTGGAATGGGAAAAGACCCTGCGCGATGTCCAAAAAGCACCGGAGAACTTTGGTTCCCTCGCCTCGGGCGTACCCCGCGCACAAGAAATTGCTGAGGAATATCGTGCGTTCCAGGATGCCTCCCTCGCCAACGCGGCACTTCAGCTCGTCTATACCGATAACCACCCCGATGTTCTCGCGAAGAAGAAGGAACTCGAGATGTCCAAGCAGCGTTTCTTGGACGCGGTTGAGCGTGCACTCCAAACGGGCATTGCGACTTTGCGTGTGACGCGCAACCAACTCGCGAGCCTTTATAAGAAGCAGGAAGAACTCCGCTCTGAACTTTCCACGGTTGAACAGCGCATTGTTTTCGCTGAAAGCGGACTCTCCACGCTCGAAAGTGAGTTTGAGATTGCGAGCGAGGTTTTGACGGGACTTATCTTGGATGAAAACAAGGCGCGCCTTGAGCAAGAGTCCAATAACGAAATGGTCCGCGTCGGTACGGTCGCTGAAGAGCCTAAGAAGCCCGTTCTTCCCAATCCCTACATTATCTTTGGCGCGGGTATTGTACTCTCAATCGCCCTTGGCTTCCTCTTCGTTCTTATCGTGGATAACCTCGAGGATACGATTGTTAACCTCTCGGATATTGAAGGACGCCTCGCGCTTAAGGCATTGGCGGTGCTCCCCCACGTCCGTCAAAGGTCGCGTGATCGTGTAGCGAAAACGCTAATTACCGATAAATATTCGCGCTTCTCGGAAGCAGTTGCGGGCTTACGCAACCTCCTCGATTCGCCGCGCTATGAGTCGGTTTCGCATTGCCTACTCGTTATTTCTACTCAGCCAGGCGAAGGTAAGACGATTACTTCAACTTCCCTCGCGATTTCGTATGCGCAGGCGGGGCGTCGCGTTTTGCATGTGGACTTCGACTTGCGTCGTCCGCGCTTGGTGCGTATTTATGGTATTGAGCTCACGGAAGAGCGCAGTTTCTCTCATGCCCTACAGCGCGCGGGTAAGAACTCTATTGACTTCTCGAAGCTTGTTAACCACATTGCTGAAACGAATGTGGATGTGATTTGTTCGTTGCCGCCTGAGGGGATTTCGCCCGCGACAATCTTTGGTTCGCGCATTATGGACGACTTCTTTACTTGGGCACGCGCACAGTACGACCATATCGTTATTGATGCGCCGCCGTTTGGTCTCGTCGGCGATGTCGTTTCGCTCGCGGCGAAAGTGGATGGCGTACTTATTATGTGCTGTCCCGATCGCACCCACTTTAAGCCGATCCAGCATTGTGCACGTACTTTGGCGGAGTCGGGCGCGAATATTCTCGGTGTCGTCGTGAATGATGTTGATACATCAAGCGAACTCGTCTTCAGCTCAAGCATCCGTTATGGACGCAAGGGTTACGGCTATGGTTACGGCAGTAGTTACGGTGGCTATGGCTATGGCTACGGCTATCGTCCACGGATGCAGAAGAAACCGGCTGCCACGAAAGACGCGAAACCGAATGCTCCCGCGGCACCCGCGCCTACAGCGCCTACAGCACCTGCCGCACCCGCGAAGAAGACGGATGACTCGGGCGACGATGAATAAGGTTTTTATAGATGGTAGCGCGGGCACGACGGGACTTCGCATTCGCGAACGCCTCGCTACGCGTACGGATCTTGAGTTAATCACGCTTCCTGAGGAACTTCGTAAGGATACTGCCGCGCGGCAAGAAGCCTTAAACGCGGCGGATGTCGCATTTCTTTGCTTGCCCGATGCCGCGGCAATTGAGGCGGCGAGTCTTGTCACGAACCCTCGTACAGTCATTATTGATACTTCGACCGCACACCGTACAGCGGCGGACTGGGTCTACGGTTTTGCGGAACTTGGGGGACAGCGTGCGAAAATTACCGCGTCCAAGCGCATTGCGAATCCAGGTTGCCACGCGAGTGGATTTATTGCGCTTGTCGCCCCTTTGGTGAAGGCGAGCATTCTTGAAAGCGCGGCACAGTTGAGTGCCTTTTCGCTCACGGGTTATTCGGGCGGCGGAAAAAAAATGATTGCGGACTATGAAAGTGCCGCGATACCCCTTCACCAAGGCGGACGCCAATATGCGCTCACCCAGACCCACAAGCACCTCCCCGAAATGGTGAAGATGTGCGGACTAGAACATGCCCCCGTTTTCTCGCCTATCGTCGTGCCGAGTCTAAGTGGTATGCAGGTAACAGTACCGCTTTTTGCGGATCAAGTTAAGGGTGGACTCTCTGCTGTGAAGGAGTGTCTCGCCGCGGCATATGCCAGTGCCGCGCTCGTTAAATATGCGCAAGATGTCTCGGAAGGCGGCTTTTTGTCTTCCGCGGCATTTGCTGGACGCGATGATATGCAAGTCTCGGTTTGGGGCAATGAAGAGCGTTTTACGCTTGTTGCGCGGTTCGATAATCTTGGCAAGGGTGCTTCGGGTGCGGCAATTCAGAATATGAATATCGTTCTGGGAACACCCGAGACCCAAGGATTAGTAGTTGCTTAATGGGCGAATTTTTGGTATTCTATTAGGTATCACAATAGAGAAAGGTAAAATTATGAGACCCGGAATCTGGCAAATCATTATATGCGTTCTCATCATCGCGGTTCTCTTCGGCGCGAAGAAGATCCCCGAATTGGCGCGTTCGCTCGGTAAAGCGAAGGGCGAATTCAAGAAGGGGCTCGTCGAAGGCGAGAAGCTCGAGGCTGAGGCAGAAGCGAAGAAAGAGTCCGAAGAGCCCAAGCAGGTCGCCGAGGCTTAATGACGGATCTGGTCAGAGAGCGGCTGAAGACCGTTCCGACCCGCCCCGGATGCTATCTCATGCGAGATCGCCGGGGCGTGATTATTTATGTCGGCAAGGCGAAAAACCTGCGCCGCCGTGTACTTAGCTATTTCCGTGCGGGGGCACATCATCCCCCGAAGGTGCGTTCGATGGTGGCGACTGTCTGGGACTTTGAGTTCATGACGGTCAAGAATGACGCGGAAGCTCTCCTTACCGAGGCTTCGCTCATAAAGAAATATAAGCCGCGTTTCAATATCCTTATGCGCGACGATAAGCGCTACCTCGCCCTAAGAGCCGACCCAAGTGCCGCGTGGCCACGCTTTACCTGCGTACGAATTATCCGTGATGATGGTGCACGCTATTTTGGACCTTTCCCTTCCAGCCCCGTGGTGCGCACGGCGAAGGACTTCGTTGAGAAGCGCTATGGTATTCGTGCCTGCGCGGCACTTTCAGTGGATGCGGCAGCTCATGCACACTGCCTCGCGAATGTTATCCGTAATTGTTCCGCACCTTGCCTCGGTAAGATTGATGCGGCGACTTACCAGGCACAATTTGAGGAAGCCTGCGCTTTTTTGGAAGGTAAGCGCCCCGCTGTACTCGATGAAGTCTCGCAATCCATGCGGGAAGCCGCCGAGAAGGGTGACTACGAGACTGCCGCACGGCTGAGGGATACGCTTTTCGCCCTAAAGGAAATGACGAAAGCGCACTTCGTCAGAAAGTCGCCCGAAATGCATCGTGCGGACGCCCAGCGCGGCATTGAGGAACTCGCCGCCGCGCTCAACCTCCCCAAAGTGCCGCGCATTATTGAGTGCGTGGATATCTCTAACCTTTTTGGTACCCATAATGTCGCCTCGCTCGTTGTGGCGCGGGACGGACTCCCCGATCGCCGCTTTTATCGCCATTTTAAGATAAAGTCCTTTAAAGGGGCGGATGACCCCCGCGCGATGGCGGAAGTTGTCTGTCGTCGTTATGGTCCCGACTCTACCTTATTGGGGACTTCGCCACGGGCAGATCTCTATATTTGTGATGGCGGCATAACACAATTACGCGCGGCGCGTGCCGTTTTTGCCGAACTCGGCATTAGCGATATCCCCACAGTCGGACTCGCCAAGCGCCAAGAGGAAGTCGTCCTTGATGATGGCAGGGCTAATGTTTTTCTGCCGCGTGACTCAGAAGCGCTTATGGTCATTACCCGCCTCAGGGACGAAGCGCACCGTTTCGCGATTACTTACCATAGGTCCTTGCGCGAACGGACAATCCGTGAATCGGTTTTGGACGAGATACCAGGCGTAGGCGAGGCGAAAAAGGTGAAGTTACTTGCGACATTTAAGTCCGTTTATGGCATAGCCCGTGCGACAACGGACGCAATTAGCGCGGCGGCAGGGGTAAATAGCGAAACAGCGCTCGCCATCAGTCGTGCTACCCGCGCCATAACCCACGCTACACCCCCAGTTTCGCAGGGATAGTACCCTAGCCTCGTAGGGGTCGTACCCTAGCATCCTAGGAATCGTACCCTAGCACCTTAGGAATCGTACCCTACGACCCTAGGAATCGTACCCTACGATTGTAGGGGTCGTACTAGAGGGTAGAAGC
>CAVCAF010000091.1:0-9914 GCA_963600185.1 Azospirillum sp. 51_20
GTGCCCTTAACAATAGACTCTTTGGGATTAAACTCGACAAAATCAGATAGTTTTGTTATTTGCCATTTACACTTCATAGCCGATAGCCCCTAGTTTTTTTCTGATTTCGTGCTCGAGTGTATGGGATTTAGCGAAGAGCGTGGAAAGCTCCGCGGTAAGCCGCGTCATTTTCTTCTCGAAAGGCTCGCCATCGTCCGCCTGCTCCTCAATGCCCACATAGCGTCCAGGCGTGAGGATATAATCTTGCTTGGCGATATCCGCTAAGGTTGCCACCTTGCAGAAGCCCTTCACATCCGTGAGCGTCCCCGCTTGAAATGCCGCGAAAGTAGTTGCCAACTTCTGGATATCCTCCTCGGTAAAGTCGCGGTGCTTTCTATCGACCATATGCCCCATTTTGCGGGCATCGATGAAGAGCGTCTTGCCTTTCTGCTTCTTGCCCTTCGTAATGAACCACAAAGTAACGGGTATAGTCACGCTATAGAAAAGTTGCGTTGGCAGGGCGACGATGCCCTCGATTAAGTCGTCCTCAATAATCTTTCTTCTAATCTCGCCCTCGCCGCTTGATTGCGTAGAAAGTGCCCCATTCGCGAGGACGAGTCCGATTTTACCGTTTGGCGCGAGGTGATGGATCATGTGCTGAATCCACGCATAGTTGGCATTGCCCGCGGGCGGGATGCCGTACTTCCAACGGACATCATCCAGCAACTTTTCCTGATTCCACGGATGATAGTTAAAGGGCGGGTTCGCGAGAATGTAGTCCGCCTTCTCGTTCGGGTGCAGGTCGTGCGTGAAAGTATCCGCGGCCTTCGGGCCTAGGTTGGCATCAATGCCGCGAATTGCCATATTGATCTTCGCCATCCGCCATGTATCGGCGTTTGCCTCCTGTCCGTATACAGAGATCGAGCCACGCCTATGCGCATGTGCCGCGATGAACTTCGCGCTTTGTACGAACATACCGCCCGAACCGCAACAACAATCGTATACGCGGCAGTTATCTACTGGATTCAAGATCGCGACAAGCGTCTTAACGATGCTCGCGGGCGTGTAGAACTCGCCACCGCCAACGCCTTCTTTCTCAGCGAACTGGGCAATGCAGTATTCGTATGTGCGCCCCAGCAGATCCTCGCTCGCTTCGGTGTCGCTCATGTCGATTTTATTCGTGAAGATATCAACGACATCGCCTAAGATCCGTTTGTCGAGGGTGGGGTCCGCATAGTTTTTGGGGAGCACATCCTTAAGCGCCTTATTCTCTTTTTCAATAGCCACCATGGCGTTATCAATGACCGTGCCAATTTCGGGGGTATGCGCCGCCGCGGCAATTTTGCTCCAGCGGGCATCCTCTGGCACAAAGAATATATTCTTCATGATAAACGCGTCGGGGTCATTCTCAAAACCTTCACCCTCGGCTACAAGTTCACGATAACGGCGCTCAAATGCCGCCGAGATATACCGTAAGAAGATAAGCCCAATGATTACTTTTCGATATTCTGCCGCGGGGATATGCCCCCAGAGGACGCACGCGGCGTCCCAGAGTTGCTTCTCAAAGCCAATATTGGCACTCGTTTTCGCTTTAGCCATTACTTATTACATCCTCATTATGTGCCTAATATTATACCAAACGCCCTCCCAAAAGGCAACACGGATAGGGCGGGCGGAAGCGGCGGGCAAGGGACTGCCCGCCCTACCTTTCTTTTTGTTATCTCACGCAGAGGCGCAGAGACCGCAGAGGCTAGGGTAGTTGAAGGGGGAGTTGAAGAGAGGTAGGGTTAATCTCTTATACTGTTTTTAGGCATGATTTACAAGATTATCAAGATTTTTTATCTCGCCAGAGAGGCGCTGAGTTTTTTATAGCCGTGTAGCCATATTTTTATAGCCGTGTAGAGTTGTAGAATTGTAGAAAGCTCTACATCTCTACATTTCTACACGGCTATTCCCCTCTCTGCGGGCTCTGCGGCTCTGCGTGAGATAAATAAGCCCCCCAATCTTGTAAATCCTGTCTAAAAAACGCGCCCAGGTGCCGCGCTCAGGGGTCCGTGATGTTAGGTTTCGGGGCGGAAACGCCCCGACTAAATACCTTGTCTAAACCTCTAACCCTCGCCCTAGCCACCTACCCCTGTCTACCCCCCCCCTGTCTCCCAGTAGGAGGGGGTGGCGGTGTCGGCGCGAGGGGCACCCCCTCTCGCGTACCAAGGGGTGGCGTTTCTACTGGGAGAGCCACCCCTTTCTACTGTCTCTCAAACTGCCGCGATAAGCCTCTTTCTAAACTGCCGCGGTGCCCCAAAACTAAACGCGATTTTCATTTTAACTTTCGCGCGGCGAATTTTATTTTTTCAAAACCACTTTTTTGTGCCCCAAAACCGCCCATTCCCCAACCTCATTGCGCCTTCCCACCAACTCACCTTCCCTTATATACCTTATATAGCTCTGCTATTTTTTGGTTTAACCGTCGTCCAATCTGTCCACTCAGAAGGCAACCTCCTTCAGCAACCCGAAAGGGAGATTTTGCACCCAAAAACGACCGCCTTCAGAACGTGCGCTAGAATGCCCCTAAAATCGCTCCGTCGCAGGGGGGCTATCCCCCTACCACCCCCACCCTTCCCTTCGCTATACGGGCTTCTAGACCGCCGTCTGTGCCATTTTTGAAACGCCCCTCGCCGAAGGACGCTGTTCGGGGTCCGTTAGACCCTCTTTTACCCCCAATTTCGTCTCTTAGTCACCCTTCACCTAATAGAAGCCCAAAAGACCCAATTTGAGCCTCACAGAGAGACTCACACGCTCATCCAACGGATGAGCAAACTCGAGCGATGAGCGAGAGTGTCTTCTTTTCTTTCTTTGTTTTTCTCTAATAGGGGATTCTTAAGGGGGAAGTTCTCTTTTTTTTCTTTCGTTTCTTCTATGCCGGTACCGACGCCGGTACCGGCGCGCGAGGAGAAGAGAAAGCACAAAATCGCAGCGGATGAAAAAAGTTAAAAAAATAACTTGACAAGGTTTTTGAAATAGAGCCAAGATGACAAATCTGCCGCGGTGCAGGCTTAGCTCTTAGGGACGAAACTCTGCCAGTTTTTGCCAAAATGAGATGGGCTTAGAAAGTCCGCGCCCTTCTACGAAGTTATCCAAAGCGAGGGTGAGCGCGACGCCTATCCGTCCCCAATCGGGTGCGGTAGGCTCGACAAACGGAATCTCATTGCGGCAAAAGACATGCGCGGACTTCCTGAACTTACGCGGCACAATACCGAAGCGCTCCGTTTCGCGTGCGATAGGCGAGTGCACGGTTAGGGCGAAGCGGTGCCAGAAGGCACTCTGGATGAGGTCCGCGCGAAAGAGCCTGCGCACATACCCAAGCGCCCCAAAAGCTTCCGCCTCAGTCTCAGTCGGGAAGCCATACATTAGGTACGCGTGCACCATAATGCCCGCTTTATGGAACGCTTCCAGTGCCGCGCGGGCGGACTTTAGCGTAATGCCCTTATTCATGAGTTTAAGGAGCCTATCATTCGCGCACTCAAGTCCCCCCGTCACGGCAATGCACCCAGCCTGCGCCATAAGTGCACAAAGTTCGGGCGTAAAGGAGGTGTCAAAGCGCACATTCCCCCACCACGCGACGGCGAGTCCGCGGCGAATAATCTCGGTCGCCACACCGCGAATAAGTGCGGGGGGCATGGCTTCATCCACGAAATGGAAGCCTGCTCTGCCGCGTGCCGTCGCCCCAAGTTCTTCCATCGCGTCCACAATTGCCGCGGGGCGCGGCATTTCAAAGCACTTGATATAAGGTAAATGCACATCGCAGAAGGCGCACTTATGCCAATAACAGCCGCGCGCCATCTGGAGCTTTATCCAGCGTCCCGTGCTCCATAGGCGGTGCATGGGGTTAATCGTCTCTACAACATCAAAGTAGTCGTCCCAAACTATGCCGTCATACGAGGGCTTCACGAAAACTGGGATAGGCGTCCCTTTAGGGACAAAGTATTGGTAGCCCTCATCCAATAAGAAGTCGTCAAAATACTGCCGCGGACGCGCATCCGTCATCTCGCGCAATTCGGTGGAGACGAAGCCTCCGCCCATAAAAAGCCTTATTTTAGGGTAGTGGGCGCGAACATACGCGGCAATTTTGAACGCCCCCACGAGGGTGCCTGGGAACGGACACGTCACGCCAATCGCGGTCGGCTTCGTCTCGGCAATCGCTTCTTCTAAGCGTCGCTCAAGGGGTTCATCCATAACGCCGCGGCGATGGATTTGGCGTTCAATCATCGTAAAGTTCGCGGCGTTTGTGCTTATACGCGCGGCATAGCGTGAGAAGCCGAACGAGGGGTCTACTTCGTCCCTAATCTGCCGCGCGAGCGCATCTATCCATTCACTCGCGGCGAGTTTTTCCGCGTCAGGGATGTCGCCGCCAAGCAGTTCAAGGAGTTGCTCCGCCTCGTCCCCGCCATATTTAAGTAGAACATCTCGCGCAACGCCAATTGAGAGGTCGCGCTGGTGGGCTTCTATCCCTCGCTCTCGCAAAAACCCGACGAGGTGCATCGTCGAGGGGTACGGCGTATTCGTCTGCACCAAGGGCGGCGTGAGAAAGAGATAGCGCGGCGCCTTCATCCCTTAAAGAAGTTGAGGAACTCCTGTGTAAGGCAATCTTCTGAGCCAGAACGCGGACGCGCCACCGCCTTAAAAAGCGCGGCACATTTTCCGCAATCGTGACAATCCGACGCGTGGGGGCAGTCGCGCACATCTGCCCACAAAGGCGACTCGCCGAGCTTCTTATTATCGATGATAACAGGGAAAGTGAAGCAGGGATCCGTAATCGCGGGCAAATCGCCGTCATATGAATAGGTCGCATACGCGGCAATTACTTGGGCGGGGTTCGGATGCCGCCGCGTCGCGAGTTTCACTACATCCACATACTCCTCATACCGCGGCAAATCCTCGGGGCGAATCCAAATCGCCCGCAGAAAGTCCTTATAATTGCCGCGCTCATAGTGGGTGCGACAACGAAAAACGGAGAACCCAAATTGTGTCCCCGCGGCAGATTGTCCCATGCGGTTGTGTCCGTGAAGGTTATTGTGGAAGCTATGAAACGGACAGTCCCTCAGGCACCCAACATTCGCTTGGAGTCCAATCTGCTTACCGTGAGCGTGCGCCCATTCCGCCATGTGGGCGACATAGTCGAGGCGACGGTGCGCATTGCGTCCCGCGTAAAATCCGTCGTAGAGTTCGTCCATATACGAGAGCGCAATGGGGGTCGCAATATCCATGTTTATACTCAGGCGAATTTTAATCTGCGGCCAATTCTTGCGCACGACCGTCGCGATAAAGGGTGAGGCGGTTGTGAGATGTTCGGGCAAGAGTCCCTCGGCGGACAACTCCTTCAGGGCGGTATCGACGCGGCTCGCGAGATCAATTGAAATGGCGCTGTCGCCATAGCAGGTGACATTAAAGATTACATCGAGCTCAAGCCCCTTCGCGCGTGCCCATTTCAAGTCGGCAATAAGCCGTGCGCGGCGGGCGGGCGTCCATTCATCCTCAGGGCGGCTCGACTTTATGCCTGGCCAGGGGAAGAACACTTCCTTTAGACGCGCGACCCACGGCGTGCAGATTTCTTGAAAGTCAAAATTATCAAACCAGCCAACGGCGAGGGTGCGGCGCGGCTGAACCTCGGTTTTCGCAATAGAACTTGTGCTATTCATATAAAGTTAAACGCTTTAGCGCCCTCCTCGGTTCACTTTAGGCGCGCAAAATAAGTGCCGCGAGCGCCGCGAGAAAGACGACGCGCATGATCGGCATTTTCTTATACCACACGAGCAAGCCCGAGGCAATGGCGAGGACGAACCCAATGGGATTAAAGTTAATTTCCGTAAAAGTGCACCACGCGGTATGGGGCTGTGATGAGGTGTCCCACACGCTCATTGAGAGAAACGCCCACAAAGCAACCGCCATAAGCGAAACAGTCGCGGGGCGCACGCCTTCCAGAAGCCCTTGCACAAAGCGGCTCGCTTTAAACTTCTCGAGCGACCTCAGCGCGAGCAACAAGAAGAAGTAGCTCGGCAAAAGTAGGCAAATTGTCGCAATGACCGAGCCAACGACACCCCCGAGGCGATACCCAAAGAATGTCGCCGCGTTTATGCCGATTGGCCCTGGCGTCATCTGGGTTAGTGCCATGAGATTCGAGAACTCGTCAGGCGCAATTTGCAAATACGCGGCACTCGTCCCCACGAAGTCACGGATGTAGAACGGTACGAGCACATACCCGCCCCCAAAGCACAGCGACCCATACTTTAGAAAGAGAAGCGGAATAAACAAAAACGAACCAAAGACGCACTTTTTCTTATGCGCGGCGAGAGCATCAAGCGCATAGCGGCGGCAAATACCGACGAGCATAGCGACGACCAGCACCAGCGCAGGGTTGAGATGTAAAATCCCAATCGCAATTATCGCGAAGATCAACACCGCGTAGCCGTAGACCCCCGCTACGCATTTCGTCCATGAACGGATCATTGTCGCCGCGACGATGCCCGTTAATGCCGCGCGCAGTCCCACAAACGCGGCGTTTAGCCACACATTATCAAGCGGCAACGCCCCATAGCCCGCCGAGACGAACAAGAAAATCACTAAGCTCGGCAAAGCAACTGCCGCGAGCCCAACTGCCGCGCCCAAAGCCCCCGCGACTTTGTTGCCGACATAAATCGCCGTATTGCCCGCGATGAGTCCAGGCACCATTTGAAAGACGGGCAGGTGCCCTATAAGCTCGCCTTCCTCCGTCCATTTGAGCTTGCGCGCGAAGACATCATCCGCGACAGCAATAATCGCGAACCCTCCGCCCAGCACGAAGAGGGCGATTTTGAACATCTCATAAAAGAGAATGGCGAGCTTCTTTAACATACAAAACCTTCCGTTCCCAATTCGCCGCGTGCGATTTGTAAGGCGAGATTCGCGCAGGCGACCGCGTCATAGAGTCCGTCATGCCAAGAGCGCCCCTCCATTTCGGGGACACATCCAAACAGGGCACAAAGTTCGCCTAAGGCGTAGCTCGGGAGGCGCGGATATTTTGCGCGGGCGAGTTTGAGGGTGTCCACCCACGGGCCCCACTTCGTCAGCGGGGCAATGCGCGTTAAAATTGTGCGTTCCGTCGCGATGTTATGCGCGACAAGGCGACGCCCCGCGAGGACTGGATAAAACGCGTCCCATTGCGCCATCATGGGTTCCGCGTCGGGGGTAAGCGCCGTACCAAAAAACCACTCGCGCTTCTCTACGATTTCGAAGTCCCGAACGACTGCCGCGCCTAGTTGCCAAGGTTCATTGACATTGCCATTCTCATAGCCCGTCGTCTCAAAGTCAATCGCAACAAATTCCATGGCGCACGCCTCGCCTTACTTAGGCGGGCAAGAGAGAGGGGCTTAGAAAAAGTGCTTAGCGACCGCGAGAAGCCCCTGCTTCCACGGCACGCGGTGCGAAACGCCGCTCTTGCCTTTAAAGTCGTCGAGGTGCGCCACATACCAATCATAATTGCGTACGAGCGCTTCCTTATTAGAGTACCGCGGCTTATAATCGAGGAGTTTCTCCGCCTTCTCAATCGAGACAAAAGAGTCCGTATACGCCGTCTCATAGACCCACGGATAGAGCGGCGAGAGATGCAGCTTCTCCAAAATGCGCAAAATGAAGATAAGCGGCTTTATCGGCATACCCACTATCTTCTTACCATGCCCCGCGCGATCAAGGACAGCTTGGTAATCTTCTTTCATTGTCGTGAACTCTTTCGCGCCAATGTTGAAAGTCGTCGCCACGACCTCCTTCGGATATGTCATCGCGTTCCAAATCGCGTGATCAAGGTCATCCACATCCATTAGCTGATAGCGATTCGCGCCACTACCAATCATCGGGAAGCCGTGCCCCGTGTACGCCCAGTCATAGAAAAGCGCGAAGACCCCGAGCCGCTCGGGTCCAACAAAACTCTTCGGACGGATAATTGAGACGCAGTACCCTTCTTTATTCGCCGCGAGGCACAACTTCTCAGCCTCAATCTTGGCGTGTCCGTAAGGGCCTACCCCCACCATCGGGTCGTCCTCGTAAATCGGGTGCTTCTTGGGTACGCCATAGACCGCCGTGGACGAAATCTGAATCATGCGATCGAGTTTAAACTTACGCGCCGCCGCGAGCACATTGCGGCAACCGTCCACCTCAGTCGTCCAGATATCCTCAGCACTATAAAGCGGGAGTGCCGCGGCACAATGTACGACGACATCGCACCCCTCGGTCACCCGCTCCACCATCGGGATATCCCTCACATCGCCCTTCGTAAACTTTAGCCACGGCTCGGACTTCTCGGGATAGTCAAAGTCGGCAATATCTAGAACACGCACTTCCTCCACGCCCTGCGCACGGAGGAAGCGGATAAGATTTATGCCGAGGAAACCCGAGCCGCCTGTTACGAGGACTTTCATTGCCTTTTACTTCGCGGCAGGTGCGGGGGTTGCGGGGGCGGCAGGTGCGGGTGCCACAGGCGCGGCAGGCAGAGGAGCCTGCTCTGCGGGAATCGTCTGCTCTTCACCCGCGACAACACTGCCCGAGGTTGGCGTGGAAGTAAGCCGCGCCAAGACGAGCGTATTCAATAAGAACACCGCGCCCAAAATCGCCGTCGTCTTTATAAGCACATTGCCCGCGTCCGCACCCAGCGAAGCTTCAAGTGCACGCGCTCCCGCGATACCACCAAGCCCGCCTTCTTTCGGCTTCTGCAACATGACGACAAGCGCCAAAAGCAAACAAACAACGACTTCTACAACATAGAGAAATCCGATAAGAATATTCATCTTTTCTACCTTTCAATCAAGTGCCTAACATTATACCATACCTAGGCTCACGAATGCAAGACAATAACCACCTTTTTCTCTTTTCCCAAAATGCGCCTACCCCTACCATCCGCGGCGTTTTTTTGGTATAATGAGGGTAAGTGCTCTATGAAACAAGGTCTTAAAGACTATCTTGACGCGGCAACTCTCGCCGTGACGCTACCATACCTTTGCTGGATGGTGCTCTTACTGACTCTACCCGCGGCACCCGCGATGTACGCTCTACGCACCGTTTGCGCGGCACTCTTACTCGTCCCTGCCCTCAAATGGCTTTGGCGCACGCCCCACCCCAAATGGGGCACCACCTTCTATTGGGGACTTCTCACAGGGCTCGTCGTCTTCCTTCTTTGGATCGCCCCCGAACAATGCGGCTGGTACCAACGCTTCTTTATCCTCGGCGGACTCCCCGCGGCAGACACACCACCTCTTTACGCCCCGTCGCACTGTGGCTGGCCCCTCACCCTCACGCGGCTTATTGGCAGTGCCTTCATCATTGCGCCCGCCGAGGAACTATTCTTCCGCGGCTTTCTCTATCGCCGCCTCCAAGCGAAAGATTGGCAAGCCGTCCCCGCGGCACATTTCGACGCGAGCGCCTTTTTATGGACAGTGGGGCTTTTCGCGCTCGAACATAATCGCTGGCTCGTGGGCGCAATCGCGGGTGCTCTTTACGGTTTTGTCGCGCTTCGCAAGGGACTCTGGGCGGCAATTCTCGCGCATGTCGTCACAAATCTCGTGCTCGCGCTCTATGTTATCCGTTTTGAACAGTGGGCATTTTGGTAAGGAGGCTTAAGTTATGACATCTTCCGTTTATATTGCGAAAACAGTTTATGGCGGCGACGGACTCGGACGGCTCGGTGACGGACGCGTCATTTTCGTTCCAGGCGCTTTCGCGGGCGAACAGGTTAAGGCAGAAATTATCGAGGAGAAGAAGAACTATGTGAAGGGTCGCCTTGTGGAAGTCGTAAGCCCTAGCCCCGCGCGACAGACTCCGCCCTCGCTCGTTGTGCCAGGCATGGTTTACGCCGCCCTCACCGAACGCGGCGAACAAGAAACGAAAGAAGCCCAATTACGCGACTTCTTTGA
>CAVCAF010000092.1:0-9914 GCA_963600185.1 Azospirillum sp. 51_20
CGGTGCATGCTGAGCGAATGCGCCAGTACGATCCGACCGACCCAACGGCAATGCGGACGCTAGACCTTGAGCTCGCCGCGTATGCAGAAAGCGCCCTCGCCCATTGGCAAATCCTCACGGACCTCCTCGGCACGACAATTGAAGGCGTCGCCGAAGCGATGGAACGCACGGCAGAGCGTATGCGGCATATTGGCTGGATCGCCCCCCAGCGTCCCTGCCGCGACGACTATAAGACGCTTACAGCCCTCTACGCCAAACGCGGCAGAAAGTTTGGCGCTTGAGTTTTAGACAGGATTAACAAGATTTACAGGATTAGGGCGGCTTTGCCGCCACCACTCTTCAACTTCAACTTGGCACTTCAACTAGATCCGCCCCGGTTGCATTTACTTTGTCTATTGACCCTATGGACTTCGCATCCAAAATAGGTTATAATAAGCATAGAAACTATGAATAGATACTGAGAAAAGGAGTCCGTGATTTTATGAGAAAGTCGCTATTGGCTGTTCTGCTTTGTATGGCAGTAAGTGCCGCGGACGCGGCATTTGAGGTTGAACAAGTGTTTCGTCCTGAGCGGTTTACGCGTGGAAACACGAATCTTGAGCCTTTACAGCCGATAGACGAAGCTTCATGGGTGTGGCTGGAGGGCGTGAAAACTTCCGCGGCGGGATATACTCCTTTTGTGCGCCTAAGGTGTGACTTTACAGTAGATAATAACGCGCCACTTGTGTTTGATGTCTCGGCGGACGCGCGGTTCGTCTTGCTTCTTGATGGCAAGATAATTGCGCGTGGTCCCCATAAGGGGATGCCCGAGCATTGGTACTATGAGACTTATTCCGTTAAAGGCTTAACGAGTGACGCACATTTTATGGAAGCACTCGTTTTTGACCCAGGACGGCAAGGTGCGCGGAGTATCCTTTCCTCGGGACAGAATGGTTTCATCCTTAAGGCGGAAGGGGCGTATGACGCGCGGCTTACGACAGGCAAGGCGAAGTGGCGCGCGGCGGAAGTAAAGTCTATCTGTTATGGACGCGTCACCTATCCGGGTGTGCTGACGGGGGCGGAAACAATTAGCGTTGGCACGAGTTATCTGGACGCGATTCTGCCTGATGAGGCGTGGCGAGAGGCTAAAGTCGTCCGTAAGCCCATTGCGACATCCGAGTACGGCATGCATGCTCGCGGATGGGTGTTGTTCCCGACGGAGCGTCCCGACCCTATAGAAGTGCCGCGGGCGTGTGGTGCGATTTGTGCGGTGCAGTCCGCATTTGATGAGACGAACCGCTATTACTCCGCGACGGACGCGGCAGATGTGCGCTGTGGCGCGGTGCAGGCTCTTTTATCGGAAGGCAAGATCTTAACTATTCCGCCGCGGACGCAATTGCGGTTCCTTTGGGATTTGGGCGACTACTATTGTGCGTTCCCCGAATTAGAAGTCTCAGGTGGCGCGAGAGCACGGATTCGTTGGGCATGGGCTGAGCGGCTCTATGACAAGGAAATGCGTCCAGGTAATCGCGCGGAGTTTCTCGGCAAGCGCGTCGCACTTTCAATGAACGACACCTTTATTTGCGACGGACGCGACAAGGCGCATTTCACGACACCTTGGTGGCGTTCGGGACGCTGGGCTGAAGTCGCGATTGAAACGGCGGACGCGGCACTTACATTTACGAAGCTTGGGCTAACCGAGACGCGCTATCCGTTAGAGCCGAGTCTGCGGTTTGAATGCGATGACGCGTCCCTCGCGGCGGTTCAGCAGATTTGTGTGCGCGGCATGCAGAACTGTCTTCATGAGATGTTTATGGACTGTCCCTATTTTGAACAGCAGATGTACCCAGGCGATACGCGCGTTGAAATGCTCGTTCTAAATGTCCTCTCTTACGATGAGCGTCCGCTTCGTTTCGGCATGGGCATCTTCGATTATGCGCGGCGGAATGATGGCTTTGTGCCAATGAACTTCCCGTCACAGGACACCCAAGATTCGGCGACTTACTCGATGTGCTGGGCAATGATGGCGGGGGACTATACGCTTTGGCATGGAACAAACGCGTGGCTAAAGGCGCGTTTACCAGGGCTTCGGCAAACAATGAGTGCGCTCGCGCAGTATGAAAACGCCGCGGGGCTATTGGAAGGGTTGCCGGGGTGGAGTTTTATGGACTGGGTGCCTGAGTGGGACTTTTATGGCAATGCGCCTGAGGGACGCCGCGGGCTTTCCGCGCTCAATAATCTCTTGTACATTGCCGCGCTACAGTCCGTCGCTAAAACTGAAGAAGCGTTCGGCGAAAAGGCACTGGCTACTTATTGGCGAGAAAAAGCGCGGCGGGTTGGCGCGGCAGTTGTGGACACTTTCTGGAGTGCCGCGCGCGGCATGCTCGCGGATACCATGAGCAAAGATAAGTTTTCTGAGCACGCGCAATGCCTCGCGCTACTAACGGACATTTTGCCGCGGGATAAGGCGGAGTCCGCCTTTAAGGGACTAGTGGAAGCCCCCGACCTCGCGCGTACGACGGTTTATTTTTCGCACTATCTCTTTGAGACTTACTTGAAGTTTGGGCGTACGGATCTCTTTCTGAAGCGCCTTGATCTTTGGCGTGGCTATGTAAAAGACGGACTCAAGACACCGCCCGAGGCACCCGGGGAGCATGCACGCAGTGATTGTCACGCGTGGGGGCGCATCCGCTTTACCACCTGATAACGGGAGTCGCGGGGATAACGCCTAGCGCGAATGGGTTTACAAAGGTGCGGATTGCTCCACAACCAGGCGCGCTCACATTTATCCGCGCGACTATGCCCTCGCCTAATGGGAATATCTCAGTTGACCTTACCTTCAAAGCGGGCAATGCCGCGGGTACTGTTAATCTGCCGCGTGGTTTGACTGGCTCCTTCGTTTGGGGCGAGAAAGTCGTCCCGCTAGTAGAAGGGGAGAATAGGCTCAACTAGAGTACCAAGAAAAAGTTAAGGTCAACAGCGGGGAGCCACTGTTGACCTTAGCTTTATGTTTAATCTACGCTTTATTCTTCTGTTGCAACGGACTCCTCGAGCCCGCCGCCGAGGGACTTGTAAAGCGCAATGATGTCCGTTGAGATTTGTCCGCGGCTAATGACGAACTGCTCCGCCAAAGATAAGAGTGAGCGCTGCGCGTCAATGACGGCGGTGAAGTCGCGAAGTCCGTTTTGATAGAGGTTCTTTGAGATTGCGACGGCTTCCTCCGCCGCTTTCACGGCACCTCTCAGCGCCTCATAGCGGTGATATTCATGGGTATACGCGGCGTAAGCGTCGCGCACTTCAGAGTAAGCCTTCTGGAGCGTTTCCTCATAATTCAGGAACGCCTCATCCATACGCGCCTCTTCCGCCTTCACATTCGCGTAGATATTGCCGCCTTGGAAGATTGGCCAGCTGAAGGAAGGTCCGATCGAACCATAGAAGTCACCCTTATTGAGGAACTTCTGAATCTTGACGGACTCAAGTCCCAGCGTGCCATTAATAAAGAGCCGCGGATACCACTGCGCTTTAGCGACACCCACATGCGCTACCTGCGCGGCAAGTTCGCGCTCAGCCATGCGCACATCGGGGCGGGCACGGATGCGATCGGTCGGGACTGCCGCGAGGCGTGTTGGGGCGATAAGCCAATCGCGATCGGGGCAGTCCTTAAGCGCATCGTGCAAGCTACCAGGCATTGTGCCCGTCAAAACGGCGAGTGCATTAAGGAGCGACTCCTCTTTCGCGAGCAGTGGCGGGATAATCGCGTGGGTTTGATCTACGATGTACTTCGACTGGCTCACAGCCAATTCGTCGCCAATACCCGAATCGAGGCGCGAGCGCAAGATGTCGTAGGTCTCAGTCTGAAGGACGAGATTGGTGCGGGCAACGGCAATACGTTGCTGGGTCGTGCGCAGTTCAATATACTGTGAGCCGACTTCAGCGGTGAGGGAAACCCAAGCGTCCGCGAGTGACCAACCTGCCGCCTCAGCGCGTGCCCAGGCTTCCTCCGTCGCGCGACGACTGCCGCCGAAGATGTCGATTTCCCATGACGCGTCGAATCCGCCGCGGAAGAGGTCGCTATGGACGAACTTATCGCCTGTCGAACGCCAATTGGAGTTCCCTGTAGAGGTGTAGCGATGATAATCGCCACGCGTTGCCGCGCCGTCCAATGAGATCTTTGGCAAATAAGCCGCGTAAGACCCGAGCAATTCCCAACGGCTCGCCTCAAGGCGTGTCGCCGCTTTTAAGAACGAGAGGTTATTTGAAACGGCTTCATCCACGAGTCCTGTTAGAACGGGGTCATCAAAGCGCGTCCACCAAAGACGGATGTCGTTCGTAGAGAGAATCGCGCGCGAATCAGCCTCAACTGCCGCGGGTTCAAACTCGCCGATTGCCGTCTTGTTCGTCGTGGGGGCTCCCGCGTCCGGCAGAGTCCACTCGGGGAGCGCGTAGGTTGGTTCCTTATAGTCAGGGCCTACCGAGGGAAGCGAGGCGCAGCCCGCGGCAATTAGTGCCGCGGCGAGCGCTGAATACGAAATAACTTGTGTCTTACTCATTTTGAACTCCGATCTTTAAGTGCGCGGCGCCGTGCGGCGGTAGCCGATACATAGGAGAAGAAGCGCTTTGCATTTTCACGCCAAGTTTGGAAGAGCGCGTAGAGTCCCGGTACTAGCAAGATGCCGAAGCCGACTGAGAACGCCATGCCCCAGAACTCGGTTGTGCCGAGGTGATTGCGGCTCGCCGCGCCCGCACCCGTCGCCACCATCATTGGGAGCGTGCCGAGGAGCGTCGTGAGCGCCGTCATGAGAAGCGCCCTCAAGCGCTCGCCCGCGGCAGATGCCGCCGCTTCTACGATGGTGTAATTCTCTTTCTCGCGCTTATCCTTCGCGAACTCAACAATCAAGATTGCGTTCTTCGAGGCAAGTCCAATGAGAAGGACGAGTCCGAGCTGCGCATAAATTGAGAGCGAGTAGGGGGCACCTGTCGCCATTATGCCCCAGAATCTCAAGCCGACGAGTGCACCGAAGACCGCGACGAAGATTGAGAGCATTACAGGTAGCGGAATTGTCCACGATTCATACTGCGCGACGAGGAAGAGGTAGCCGAAGAGAACCGCGAGTGCCAAGAGTGGCGCGGCCGCTCCCGAGTTGCGCTGTTCCTGGTAAGTAATGCCAGACCAGTCATAGCCATAGTCTTCAGGCAAAGTCTCAGCGAGCACTTCCTTAATATCGTCAATGACCGCGCCTGACGCGATACCAGGCTTCGGCATAACATTGATCTTCGCCGAGAGATACATATTGTAGCGGCTAACAATACGCGGACCTAACTCGCGAGTGATTGTGCCGAGCGCGCCGATGGGCACCATGCCGCCCTTATCCGAACGCACATAGAGCCGCTCAATTGCGTCCGGCGTGCCGCGTCCGCTCCAATCGGACTGCACCGTGACGCGGTTTACCTGCGTGCCCAGGTTTACATCGTTCACATAGCGCGAACCGAGGTAGTTCTGGAGCGTCGAGTAAACCGACGAAACAGGTACGCCAAACATTTCTGCTTTGTCGCGGTCGAGGTTGAAGCGCAGGTGGGGTGTATCCGCCGTGTAGCCCGAGAACGCCGCCATAACAGTGGGCAAGCGATTGAGTTTACGCAGCACTTCGCTCATAACCTTATAAAGGCGCATCGGGTCGGTGTCGCCTTTCGACTCAAGGCGCAAGTCAATCGCGGAGTTGTCGCCGAGACCTGGAATCGCAGGCGGCACGAACACCTTAACGGCTGGCTCAGGAATCTTCGCGAGCACTTCTTGGAAGCGCTTCATGAGCGGCTGGACGGCTTGGTCGGGGCGCGTGCGCTGTTCCCATGGGAGCAAGTCGACGATCATCATGTTCATGTTTTCGCCGCGTCCGCCAATCATCGAAATACCCGAGACCGAGAGGACGGAATTAACTTCGGGGATTTCCGCGAAGAGCAACTTTGCCGCGCGCGAGACGACATCTTCCGAGCGCTGGCGCGTTGAGCCTTCTGGCAATTCAAGCGAGCAGAAAATTACGCGCTGGTCTTCTTCAGGCAAGAACGAAGTCGAGGTCGTCATGAACGCCTGCACCGTCAAGAAGATGGTGAGTAAGAGGAGCATGAGCGAGAGGAAAATGCGGCTCGCGAGCCAGCGTGCACAAGAGACGAAGAAGCCCTTGAAGTGCTCAATGCACCAGTTAAACCACGCGAAAGGTCCGTGCTTGTAGGGACGCGCCTCGCGAAGGAGAAGCGAGCAAAGCGCGGGGGCGAGCGTCAAGGCGCACACTGTCGAGAAGCAAACTGCCGCGGAAAGCGTCACCGAGAACTGCTGGTAAATGCGTCCCGTAATGCCGCTCATGAAGCCAATCGGTACGAACACGCCCAGTAGGACGAGGGTCGTCGCGATAACTGCGCTCGTCACGTCGCTCATCGCCTGAATCGTCGCCTCCTTCGCGTTAAGTCCGCGTGATTCAATCAAGTACTGCACGCGCTCGACGACGACGATACAGTCGTCAACCACAACGCCAATTGAAAGAACGAGACCAAATAGCGTTAGGATGTTGATTGAGTAATTGAGCGCCGCCATGATGATGAAGGTCGAACAAATTGAAACAGGAATCGTCAAGCACGGGATAAGCGTCGCGCGCCAATCTTGCAAGAAGAGATAGCAGACGAGTACGACGAGCACGAAGGTGATTATGAGGGTATCGACGATTTCTTTAATACAACGCCGTACATAGTCCGTCGCGTCATAGCCGAGCGTGATCTCCATATCCTCAGGGAAGTCTTTCGCGAGTTCATTGAGAACCGCCTGCGCTTCATCCATCGTCGCGATAGCATTCGCGCCAGGCTTTTGTTGCAGGCCGATTGAGACGGAAGTTTGGTCATTGTAAGTTCCGTTAAAGAGGTAGTTCTGCTCGCCGATTTCGGTGCGGGCAATATCCTTTAATTTAACGATACCGCCATTATCATCGCGGCGGACGACGATCTCATCAAACTCTGCCGCGGTCATTAAGCGTCCCTTGGCGAGGAGCGTGTAGGTATAGCCGCCATGTGCCGCGGTCGGCGAACCACCCACCGCACCGAGTGACGCTTGGATGTTTTGCGCGGAGATTGCGGAAATAACTTCCTCTGAGTTCATGCCCTGCGCCGCCATACGCGCGGGGTCTAGCCACACACGAATCGCGAGCTTCGGTCCGTAAATCGTCGCGTCACCAATGCCCGGCACACGCAAGAGTGCCGGCTGAAGGATGCCGTACGCGTAGTTCGAAAGTTCCAAACGCGAGCGCGTCCCATGGGGTGAGCGAAGCGCGAAGAAGCCGAGGAAGTCCGTTGACTGCGCACGGACGCGTCCGCCGAGCTGCTTCGCTTCCGTCGGCAACTTAGGTTCCGCCTGAGACATACGGTTCTGAACCTTAACGAGGTCCATATCGCGATCGGACTCAACTTCAAACGACACATTGAGCTGGTAGTTGCCGTCATCCGTACAGCTACTTTCCATATACAACATGTCGTCCACGCCGTTAATCTCGTCTTCCATCGGGGTCGCGATTGTGTTTTGCACTTCGCGTGCATTCGCGCCTGGGTAGTTGTAGGTGACGGTGATTTGCGGCGGTGTTAACTGCGGATACTGTGCAATCGGCAACTTGGTAATTGCGAGTACGCCCGCCATCGTTAACACAAGCGAGATAACCATCGCGAAGCGTGGCCGCTCAACAAAGACCCTTGAGAAGGTCTTTATTTTATCAATTGAGGCTCTAATTGAAAGTTTCATTTCTTGCCTTTACATCTTAAACAGGATTCCCGTGCACGGCTTAATCGGCGCGCGGCTTATAGTTCGGATCGTTCTCGGCGTTCGATGTCGCCGTCTCTACGCGCACCTTTGTGCCGTCGCGAAGTTTGCGCGTACCCGAGGTGACGACTACTTCGCCCGCCTTAAGCCCTTCGGTGACGGCGATTAAGCCCTCGTGCACAGGCAAAGTCTTTACGGCACGCGACTTAACGACACCTTCCGCGTCAACGACGAAAACGCCAAGTCCGCCTTGGGCGAGGTCAACGACTGCCGCCTGTTGCACGGTCGGGTACACGGGCGGCGTTTTCTTATCCGCGATAAGCGTCACATAGCTATTCGGAATAAGGATGCGGTTCGCGTTCGGGAAGCGTAGGCGCATCATAATCGTCGCCGTTGAAAGGGACATCTGGTTGTCATCAAAATCAAACGCACCTTCCTCTGAATAAATTGTGCCGTTCGGGAGAATGAGGCGCATGCGTGTATCAGACTCATCAAGGCCTTTTTCTTTCGACTGCCGCCAGGTCACATACGCGCGGTCTGTTAAGGGGAAACTGACGCGGATAGGGTCGACTTGCACAATCCGTGCGAGCGCACCCTTCGAAGGCGCGACATAATCGCCGACATGTGCCGCGGTCTTGCCGATTTGCCCCGCGATTGGCGCGACGACTTGCGCTTTCTTGCAATCGTATTCGGCGACGACGAGATTGGCCTTCGCCTGTAAGACGGACGCTTTGGCTGTGTCGGCACCCGCCTCGGCATTGTCGCGCTCGAGTTGGGTAATGCCGCGGGCATCCGCCTTACGCATACGCTCCCAATAACGCTCCGCACGCCGCGCTTCAGCTTCCGCCGCCTCAAGATCCGCCTTGCGCTGATTGACGACCGCCTGATAACGCTCATCATCCAAGCGGTAAAGAACCTGTCCTTCTTTTACCAAGTCGCCTTCCTTAAAGAGGATCTCCTTTATGTAGCCGTCTACTTGAGGGAGGAGATCTACTTCTTGTAGCGCCTCAGCGTGCGCCACATACTGCTCAGGCAGATTGTAGGGCATGTTGGTCACGACCATCGTCGCTACCGTCTCAACTGCCGCGGGCAACGCCCCTCGCTGTTGCGACTTAGTTACACGCGCGTAGATATCGCCCGCGATCCATCCGCCCGCCACGCAGACCACTGCCAAGATAACAGTTGCCGCGATTGATGCTGCACGACTTTCCGTCGCCTTTTCTTTATTCTTTGTATTCATTTTCGTCTTTCTTTCTATTTGTAAATTAAGAGTTTAGTTGTGGTTTAAGTTGAATGTGTTGCCATACCGCCTCAAAGGTGTGCTTTAAGGTGGACTCCAAATCGCATGTCAGGAACTTCTCGAGCCGCGCACTGATGAGACCGTCCCAAAACGCAATGGAGACGGACGCTATCTCATCCATATTAACATCCTTACGGACTCTCCCCGCACATATGTCGTTCTTAAGCGCATGCATAAACGCCTGTTTCGGGCTAAAGCTCTCGTTGTTTATAAGATTTTCACGGACGCGCGACATGGAAGTCTCGGACCATTTAACTTGGCAACGCATAAAGCGGAAAAATGCCGCGCGCCGCGGATCGCCCACAATGTCGAGGGCAGTAGCAATCATCATCTTGGCAACTGCGAGGAAGGTTAGGTCACTTTTTTGGGGAAGTGCCGCGCTCAAGTCTTTCTGGAACTTTATTAGCGCCTCATTAACTAAGGCAATTAGTAACGCTTCCTTCGATTCAAAATGCCAGTATACCGCGCCTTTCGTCATCTTTAGCCGCGCGGCAATATCCGTGAAGGTAGTGCGCTCATAACCCTGTTTTGTGAACAGGGCAAGCGCACTCGCAAGAATCCTTGCGCGTGTCTTTTCTGCCTCTTCTTTTACCTTGCGCGACATGTCAATCTTTTCCTAGCAATTTTTAATGCCGTATATTATAACATACCTACCGGTATGTATGCAAGAGGTTTTTTCAACTTTTTCTTCTCACCCTGTTTTCTAGAGCAAAGCGGCGAATAAGAGCAAGAAGGGCAACACATAAGCGCGTCACTTTCGTAGGAATCGTACCCTAACCTCGCAGGGGTCGTACCCTACGGTGCTAGGGATAGAGCCCTACGAGACTAGGGTACTATCCCTAC
>CAVCAF010000093.1:0-9277 GCA_963600185.1 Azospirillum sp. 51_20
TTATCTTTCAACGGATAGTAACCACATCTCGGGTGAGAGTAAGTCTACGAATGATCGCTTCATGAAGGTGAATGCCTTCCTCGGGAGTGCCGACCTCTCAATGATTCTCCACATGCTCTCGCAACGGAGTGATACGGATCTTCTCTCTGCGCCGAAGGTGTTGACGCGCCCAGGCGAAGAAGCCGTTATTAAGGTCGTCACGGAATACATTTACCCGACGGACTACGATGTGCAATTGCAGTCCAGTTCTTCAGGCTCTTCGGGCTCTTCGGGTTCGTCTCAAAGCGCGATTCTCGCCGTGGTTGAACCCCAGAGCTTCACAATGCGTGAAGTCGGTGTCATTCTTGATGTTACGCCAACCTTGACGGATGATGGTAACCTCATTGACCTGAAACTGAATACGCAAGTCGTTGACGAGCCAACCTGGAAGAACTATGGTATGCGCATCCCGTTTACGGGCAACTCCAGCTCACTTACGAGTTTTACAGGTATTGGAGAAATCTTTACGGGTTTATCTTCTGCACTTGAGACAATTGGCTTTGATTTTAAAGATGAGAAATATGCTGCCGTAAGACAGCAATATGCCGATGGGTTAACTAGTTCTGCCATAACTGCTCTTGATAATTTGACATCGTCTGGTTCTGACAATATTACTTACTACGATGCTCCGATGGAACAGCCGTTCTTCCATGTGCGTTCGATTGATTCGACGGTATCGGTTTATCCAGGCGCAACGATTGTGATGGGCGGCTTGATTACCGAGGCGCGCAAGGCGATGGATGATAAGGTGCCGTTCCTTGGAGATATTCCATTCATTGGTCGCTTCTTCCGCAGTCACGCGGAGCAGACGAGCAAGCGCAATTTGCTCATCTTTGTGACAACGCGCCTTGTGGATGTTCATGGTCGCGAAGTCTCGCTCGGTGCGATTGAAGAGAAGAACACGAATGTTAAGCCTGCACCCACGGCTGAGAAATAAGATACTATGAAAGCGTGTTTGACGGGAGGGATTGCCTGTGGCAAATCCCTCCTTTCGTCCTATCTAAGGGCTGAAGGAATTGAGACGCTTGACGCGGATGATATTGTCCATGAGCTGATCCCGCCCGATGAGCGCCGCCGCCTAGCTCCCCTTGTCTTTAGCGATCCTATTGCCCGCCGTGACTTGGAAGCGCGGATACATCCTCTTGTTAAAGCACGAATTGACGCGTTCCTCGCTTCTGCCCCTAAAGGTGTTCCTCGCCTCGCGATAATTCCTTTACTTTTTGAGTGTAAATGGGACGCGGAATATGATATAATATGTTGTGTCATTTCTGCGAGAGAGAAACAAATCGAGCGGATGATGAAGACGCGTGGCTATTCCCGCGCGGAAGCCGAGGCGCGACTCTCTGCACAAATGGATGTCGCCGAGAAGGCTCAAAAATCCCATTACGTCATCTCGAACAACGGGACGACGCAAGAACTTGAACAAGAAGCCGCGCGTTTTGCTGCGTGGTTGAAAGAGAGAATTATATGAGCGATGAACTAGATGTATTCGCGAAACCTGTGCGCAATGAGAATGCGCCTGTAACAGCGGAGTCTTCAGACGCGGCGATTCCAGCCGCGGTTCCTAATCGCGTGGATCAACCCACGCGCAAGAAGTCCTTCCCCCGCGCGGGGGCGAAGGCACGTGCAGCGACATCCGCGAATTGGAAGCCTTACGCGAAGAAAACCAATAACTCGCCTATTCGCGGCGCGAATGGATCGGAGTCTGTGAACCCGCTCCTGAATGCGCCATTGCCTGTCCAGGAAGAGAATGAGGACGCGAACGCGCCCGTGAACCCACGGCGCAATCCTGAATTGCCCGAGTATCACCTCGCCGACATTCAGACTTGGCCCGCGCAACTCGTCGTTGAGCGTATGATGCCAGGTGCGGATCCTGAGGAACTCGGCTCCTACCGGAAGCACGAGCTTATCTTCGCCGCGATTCGCGCGTATCTTTCGCGCGGTGGTGCCGTTATTGCCTCGGGCTGTCTTGAGACGATGCGCGAGGGTCATGGCTTTTTGCGTTCCGCCAAGAATAACTTCCTTGCGTTCCCCGAGGATGTCTTTGTGACTCAGCAACAAATCCGTCGTCATGCTTTGCGGACGGGCGATGTAATAGAGGGCCCCATTCGCGATCCGCGTGACCGCGATCGTTTCTTCTGCCTTGGGAATGTAGCGACGGTTAATGGTAAAGAGCCGAGTGTCGCCGCGCGTGTTGTCCACTTTGAGAACTTGACGCCAACCTTCCCGACACGGCGTATCGTCCTTGAGACGGAACCCACCGAATATTCAACGCGTGTCGTGGACATGTTTGCGCCAATCGGTTTTGGTCAGCGCGGCATTATTGTGGCACCGCCGCGCGTGGGTAAGACGGTTCTCTTGCAGAAAATGGCGAATGCCATCACGAAGAATCATCCAGAAGCGATCTTAATCGTGCTTCTCATTGATGAGCGGCCTGAGGAAGTGACCGACATGCAGCGCAACACAAAAGCAATGGTGCTTTCGTCAACTTTTGATGAGGAGCCTCAGCACCATGTGAATGTCGCCGAAATGGTGATTGAAATGTCCAAGCGCCAAGTTGAGAACGGACGCGATGTCGTCATTTTGCTCGACTCAATTACGCGACTTGCACGCGCGTACAACACCGTTCAGCCCCATTCGGGCAAGGTGCTCTCAGGTGGTGTGGACGCGCTCGCGTTGCATCGCCCGAAGCGTTTCTTTGGCGCGGCGCGTAATATTGAGAATGGCGGCTCGCTCACGATTATCTCCACCGCACTCATTGATACAGGCTCGCGTATGGATGAGGTTATCTTTGAAGAGTTCAAGGGTACGGGTAATATGGAACTCGTCCTTGATCGCTCGCTTGCTGATAAGCGTATCTACCCCGCGATTGATATTGTGAAGTCGGGTACGCGTCGTGAGGACTTGCTTCTTGAGGAAATGGAACGCGAGAAAGCATGGGGCATTCGCCGCGTCCTCGCTGAGGTGGGACCTGAGAACGCGATGAAGAGCGTCCTTAACTCACTTAAGAAGACGAAGTCTAACCCTGAGTTCTTGCTCGCGCTTGACTTAAGAAACTTGCAACGCTGAGAGGCTTCCCATGGCGGGTGATATTGTCATCAAAGGCGCGCGGGAGCACAATTTACGCGGCGTTGATGTGACGATTCCGCGCAACTCCCTGACGGTCGTGACGGGGCTTTCAGGGAGTGGTAAGTCGTCCCTCGCCTTTGATACACTTTATGCGGAGGGACAGCGTCGTTATGTGGAGTCTCTCTCTGCCTATGCGCGGCAATTCCTTGATCGCCTGCGTAAGCCCGATGTAGAGAAGATTGAGGGACTCTCCCCCGCGATTTCGATTGAACAACATACGACCTCGGGCAATCCGCGTTCCATCGTCGCGACAGTAACCGAGATTCATGACTACTTGCGCCTTCTTTATGGCTCAATTGCCGAGCCGCATTGTCCCAAATGCGGACACCCCGTTGCGCGGCAGTCGGCGGAACAAATTGTGGACGCGCTTCTTGCTTCCCCCGCGGGTAAGATAATCATCTATGCCCCCGTCGTTCGTGGCGCGAAAGGGCGGCATGAGGAAATGCTCGCTGCGGCGCGGCGCAATGGTTTTGCGCGTGTGCGTGTGGATGGCGTAACCTATGCGGCGGATGAAGTCCCTGCACTCGATAAGAAGCGCAATCATACGATAGAAATCGTCATAGACCGTCTTGTTCTGCCCTGTGACCGCACGCGCCTTACGGACTCCATAGAACTCGCCTTGCGTGAAGGCAAGGGACTTCTTGAGGTGGAGCGCATCGGGGGCGAGACGACGACTTATTCGGAACTTAACGCCTGCACGCACTGCGGCATTTCATTTGCGGAACTTAAGCCGCGCTCATTCTCTTTTAATTCGCCATTTGGGGCGTGCCCGACTTGCGGAGGGCTTGGGCGACTTTATTACTTTGATGAGAATCTCGTTGTACCCGATAAATCTTTACCGCTCGGGGAATGTATTCACCCGTGGCGGCGTGCGGGGCATAACGCGATTATGTACTATAATGCACTCTTAGAGCAAATCGCGAAGCAGTACAAAGTAAGCCTCGCGACATCCTACGAGAAGTTAACCCCGAAGTTTCGGCAAAACCTCATGCATGGCTTTAAGGAAGATCTTGTCCTACCCTGGCGGCGGGAGGATCGTCCCTTTGAAGGTGTTCTCGCCGTACTCGCAAAGCGCCTTGAGGAAGCCGAGGATGACGAGACACGCGCGAAATATGAGGCGTACCAGAGTTATCGTACATGCCCCGATTGTCATGGGTCGCGTCTGCGCCCTGAGTCGCGCGCGGCTACGGTGGCGGGTAAGACCATTGTTGAGGTGCTCGCGATGACGGTGGATGTCGCGTGCGCACACTTTACGCGGCTTATTGCGGAGAATCCGCAGTTTCCTAAGCCTATCGTTGAGATTTTGATGGAAATCACGCGGCGGCTGAAGTTTCTTCTTGATGTAGGGCTTGATTATTTGACGCTAGACCGCGCCGCGGCGACACTCTCGGGTGGCGAAATGCAACGCATTCGCCTGGCGACACAGATTGGTTCAGGCTTAACAGGTGTACTTTATGTACTGGATGAGCCGACGATTGGGTTACATCCGCGGGATAATGAGCGGCTTATTGCGACATTAAAGAGCTTGCGCGACCGCGGCAATACGGTCGTCGTCGTGGAACATGACGCGGAAATGATGAAGGCGGCGGACGCAATCATTGACCTCGGTCCTGGCGCGGGGCGCGAGGGCGGGCGGCTCATGTACAGCGGCAACTTTAAGGGACTTCTTAAGGCGAAGAGTTTGACGGCGGACTATCTAACAGGGCGCAAGTGCGTCGTCCCTAAAGACCTCAGCCATCCCTTACCGAAGCGTTCGAAGTTTTTGACGATTGTGGGGTGTACCGAGCATAACCTTAAGAATATCACTGCGCACATCCCTATTGGCTCTTTTACGGTTGTCACGGGTGTCTCAGGTTCGGGTAAGTCAACACTGATTGATGAAACGCTTAAGTGCGCTTTGATGAAACAGTTCTATGGCGCGAAAGCAACGCCAGGCGCGTATCGCCGTCTAACAGGCACGGAAAACTTTGATAAGGTTATTGAGATTGACCAGTCGCCGATTGGGCGAACGCCGCGTTCAAACCCTGCGACTTATGTGGGCTTCTTCTCGGAGATACGCGAACTTTTCGCCCAGACGGAGTCCGCCCGTGCGCGGGGTTATACGGCAGGACGCTTTTCGTTCAATGTGAAAGGCGGACGCTGTGAGGCGTGCGGCGGGGATGGCGTGCGTAAACTAGAGATGAGTTTCTTACCTGACGCGTATATCACCTGCGAACAGTGCGGTGGGCGGCGTTTTAATGCTGAGACGCTTGAAGTTACATACGGCGGTAAGAACATCGCGGATGTTCTCGCGATGACAGTCGCCGAGGCGTATGAGTTTTTCGCAAAAGTACCGAGTCTTAAGCGCAAACTAGGGACGCTCGTGGATGTGGGGCTTGGGTATGTCGCGTTGGGGCAGAGCGCAACCACGCTCTCGGGCGGCGAAGCCCAGCGCATTAAACTCGCGACAGAACTTTCGCGCCGCGCGACAGGGCGCACCCTGTACTTGCTCGATGAACCCACGACGGGACTCCATTTTGATGATGTCGCGAAACTTATGAAACTCCTTTTGCGCTTGCGTGACCAAGGTAATACCGTTGTTGTTATTGAGCATAATACGGATGTTATGCGGTGCGCCGACTGGATTATTGACCTTGGTCCCAATGGCGGTACGGGCGGCGGGGAACTGGTGGCGGAAGGTCCCCTAGAGGTTATCCGCGCCGAAAAACGTTCTGTCACAGGAAGGTTTTTGTGACATTACGCGTCAATTTATGGTATAATAGGCGAAACAGAGTAGAGGTGACTGTATGACGATTGCAGAACTAGAAGCAGCTCAGGCGGAAAGCCTGAAGGAAATTGCCGCGGCGACGGACGCGACGGCGACGGAAGCTTTGCGCGTAAAGTATGTTGGGCGCAATGGGCTTATCCCCGCGCTGATTAAAGCGATGAAGGATGTGCCGAAAGAGGAGCGTCCCGCGTTTGGTAAGGCGGTGCAGGCGTGGCGGGCACAAGTTGAGAGTGCCCTCGCGGTGAAGACGACTTCGGGCGCGGCAGATGTCGCGGCGGATGTTGACCTTACCCTGCCCGGGCGCTGGTGGAATCTTGGCGTGAAGCATCCGCTCTCGCGCGTCATTGAAGAGACCGCGACAATCTTTGGGCGCCTCGGCTTTACGGTCGCGGACGGTCCCGAACTTGAGAACCGCTTTAATAACTTCACGGCGCTTAACACCCCCGCGCACCATCCGTCTATGGACCGTAGCGACACCTTCTGGTTTGGTGAAGATTGCCTTTTGCGCACCCAGACGTCGCCCGTACAGGTGCGGACAATGATGGCGAATAAGCCACCTGTGCGCGTCATTTGCCCAGGGCGCACCTATCGCCGCGACACGACGGACGCGACACATAGCGCGAACTTCCATCAGATTGAGGGACTCTATGTGGATACGAAGCCAGTCTCGCTCGCCGATCTTAAGAGCGTACTCGCCTATTTCGCGCGTGCGATGATGGGTGAGAGTGTAACGGTACGGTTCCGTCCGCACTTCTTCCCATTCACTGAGCCTTCGGTCGAAGTGGACTTCTCGTGCCATGTCTGCAAGGGCA
Source organism: Azospirillum sp. 51_20 (assembly GCA_963600185.1). Lineage (GTDB taxonomy): Bacteria > Verrucomicrobiota > Kiritimatiellia > RFP12 > UBA1067 > UBA1067. The sequence continues at coordinate 6,748 of CAVCAF010000093.1, forward strand.
AGGGATGCAATGTTTGTAAGCAGTCGGGCTGGATAGAAGTCGCGGGTGCGGGCATGGTTGACCCACGCGTCTTTAAGTATGTTGGTTACGATCCTGAGACGGTCTCGGGTTATGCGTTCGGGTTTGGCGTGGAGCGTATCGCCATGATTAAGTACGGCATCCCAGACATCCGCTGGCTCTACGAGAATGATGTCCGTTTCTTGTCACAATTCGCCTAAGCGCGGGCGGTAAGGAGGTCGCGGCATGATGACGATTTATAGGTGGGAGAATGGTGGACTTAAGGAGACCCTTGAGTTCGCCCCCTCATGCTGGATTAACCTCGTTGAGCCAACGACGACGGAACTTGAGCGCGTACTCTCGTTTTCGCAAGTGCCGCGCGACTTCTTAACGGACCCTCTCGACGCGGATGAACGCCCGCGTTTTGATTATGAGGACGAGGCATCTATGCTGATCGTGCATGTGCCGTGTCCGACGGAGGATGATTCAATCGTCCCTTATCGCACGGTGCCACTGGGCATTATCCTTTTTGGGCAGTCCGTCATCACGGTCTGCAGTGCACGCACGCCTGTTACGACCGCATTCCTCGACCAAATCCGCCGCGTGTGCCCGCCTTCTGATCGCTACCGCTTCGCGTTTCGTCTTCTTTGGCATGGGGGAGTCCTCTTCTTGCGCTACCTCTACGACATTCACCAACGGACGAATGATTTGGAGGACGAACTCCATAAGTCCATTTCGAATGAAGTCTTGTTGCGCTTACTGACGATTGAGAAAACATTCGTCTATTTCACCACGGCACTTAAGGCGGATACAATTGCTTTGGCGCGTGCGAATACGGCGCGGCAGTTGCAGTTAACGGATGACGACCGCGACCAGCTAGAGGACGCGATGGTTGAATATCAGCAAGCACTTGAGACGGCGACGATTCACGCGAACATCTTGAATGGTACGCTCGATACATTCGCCTCGCTCATTAACAACAACTTGAACAATGTCATGAAGTATCTCACCGCGGCAACTATTATGCTTGCCGCGCCGACGCTTATCGCGTCCCTTTACGGAATGAACATTGGCTTGCCGTTCCAGGGGCACCCGCACGCCTTCGCGATTGTCATGGCGATATCAAGTACCCTGACGCTCGCGATTGGCACGCTCTTCGTGATCCTCTCGCGTAAGCGTATCTTCTAAGACTAGAATTGCTCCCAGCGGTTTTGCGCGGCATTTGACGCGAGGACCGCTTCCACAAAACGCATAGACCTAACGCCCTCGGTTGCGGAAGGGAAGTCCCCCATTTGCCGCGTACGAACTGCCGCGCAGAACTCATCATAGATTGTCGCGAACGCCTCAATGAATCCCTCGGGATGTCCCGCGGGGATGCGTGCGGCTTTGTCACTCGCCGCGGAAAGTGCCGCCATGTAGGGCGCCTTGCGCTTATAAATGCGCTCGGGTTCGAATGGATACTTCACGCTGAGGGTATTCGGGTCTTCCTGATTCCAGTAGAGGCTCGCCTTGTCGCCGTACACCCTTAGCCGTACGCCATTCTCTTCGCCTGTCGCGATCTTAGAAATAACGACACTCGCCTTAGCGCCGCCCTTAAAGCGCATGAGGACGGACGCATCATCGTCGAGGGTGTTGCCGGGCGCATAACTTGAGAGGTCGGCGAGGAGGCTTTCGGTTTCAAGTCCCGTCACATACTCAATAAGGTTGAAGGCGTGCACGCCAATATCGGCGACAACGCAACTTGGACCCGAGACGCGTGGGTCCATCTTCCAGATGTTGTGTCCGGTAAGGGGCTTCGTGAAGTCGATCTTACGGAAGCTCCCCTGGATGTACTCAAGCACAATCTTGTTGATGGTGCCGAGTTCTCCGCGGCGGACAATATCCCGCGCGGCTTTTACCATGCTGTAGCCTGTGTAGGTAAAGGGAATCGCGAGAATGCGATTGTTCGCCGCGGCAGTTTGCGCGAGGTCGCGTGCTTCTTCAAGGGAGAGCGCGAGCGGCTTCTCGCACATAACATCCATCCCTGCGGCGAGCGCGGCTTTCGCGATGGCGTAGTGGGAGTCGTTCGGGGTGCAAATCGTGAGGAAGTCAATTTTGCCACGCTCGCCCGCGATAAGATCTTGCCAATTGGCGTAGGTGCGCATGGGGGCGACACCAAATGCCGCGGCAGTTCCGGCGTTGACCGCCGCCTTGCGCGAGAAGCAACCCGCGACGAGATCCGCGAGATTATCCATCCGAATCGCCATGCGGTGGATAGGGCCAATAAAGGAGTTGGCAGCACCGCCAACCATTGCATATTTCAAGGTCGTCGTTTTCATGCCCTCTATTATACCAAATTTCGCTTGCCTCTGCACGGGTAAACAATCGTCTAGACTGCTTCGGATAGTAGGGTCGCTACTGGCAAGGGATAGGGGGTATGCGCAGGCGGGGATTTAGAGACCACGGTCTCAGCACCTTGAGACCGCGGTCACTCGACCCTGAGACCGCGGTCTCTAAGCCTATAGACCGCGGTCTCTTGAAGGTCTGCCAGTAA
>CAVCAF010000094.1:0-9091 GCA_963600185.1 Azospirillum sp. 51_20
CAAAATTACTCGCCAATAGTTACGCTCGGGGACGCCGAACCTTTACTATTATACCAAAAACCGACTCCAGGCGCAAGGGTAACTTCGTTCTCTGTTAGTGCCGTGTAGGTCGTAGACGACAAGCCATCAGAAGAAGTTGTTACCACCTTCTTGCACCAAGTGGCAGAATCTCCACTCGTTGGTTTACGATAGGTATAGGTTCTTGGCGTGCTCGACTCAGACGCAAAGATGATCTGATCCTTCTCACTGCAATCTGACCACGAGAGTTTCGAGAGGTCAAGTGCCGCGGTGGTGGGGTTACCAAGAAGCGTATACTTACCAGCCTCAGCGGTAAGGGTGACGCTACCCGAAGCAACCTGTCCGTAGAGATAGAAGCTCGAGCTCGAAGAAATCGTGTTACTTGAGCGGTTAAGCCAAACTGCCGCGCCACGCGCCAAAGCGGAATCTGCCGCGGGGGCGGTTGTGCTAACATCACTATAACCCGCAACCGAGATGACGGCTTCCCACTTGCCCTCCGAATTAATCGCCCAGCCTTCCCAAGCCGTACCATTCCACTTTAGGATGGAGTCGCCTTGCTTAAGGTTGGTGGTCATAATGTAGTCCGTAACCTTGATATTATCGCCCGATTGGACGGCTACGAGGGGAACCGCTACGATAATGCTCTTAGCCGCGCTCGACACTTCGATACGGCAGAGTGTATTGTTCGCGGTAACCTCCGCCTGGAGGCTGACTGCGAGTGCCGCGGACGCGGCAAAAAGTATACTTTTCATATTCATCGTCTATTTCCTCCTTACTTAGTAGCGCGGGTTACCTTGAAGAAGCGGCAATCCTTAGCCGCGTCGGAATCCACGACGAGGGTGATTTCGCCATCCGCGCCATTGATACCCGAAACGAGGTTGTTCTTATCGAGGTTGGACGGGGTTTCGCCGCCTGTGACTGTGTACTGAATGTAGGGGACTGTATTGGCGACCGTGATGACCACCTTAGCACCCTCAACCTTAATACCCGTCACGACAGGCGCGGCAACCGACCCAAGCGCGACTGCCGAAGCTGTACCGCCCTCAACGGACGCGGCACTCGCTACGCTCTCACCACTCGGAACCTCAACCGCAGAATAGCTATTGACTACCTTAAGCTGGTTATTCTCGTCAAGACCCGCAACGACCGCGGCAGTTTCGGCGGAAGCCTTAACGCGCGTATCGAGCAAGTAAACTGCGAGATTCGCCGTTGACTGTCCCTCCGCTAAGGTAAAGACAACCGTTTTGCAGTGTCCGTCCTTGGCGAGAGGCGCGGCAAAGAGAATCTTGTCGTTGACAGGATCCACGAGGGAGCCATCCGCATTGATTCCCTTAAAGTCCGTAGATTGGACGAGGGCGTAGATTTCGCCGTCCAGCACCGTGGTGCCGTCCGCATACTTGTCAGGTCCGACGGACGAGAACTGCACGAAGCTCGGGGTGGCAAACGCGCCTAGCGCGAGAGCCGAAGCCGCAATCATAACTGAAAGTTTATTCATATTCTAGCGTCCTTTCCTTAAATTACTTAGCCTTAGCCTTAAGTTGGAACTTAATGACCTTACCAGTCACATTTTCGAGGCTAACCGTAGCCGTGGTCACGCCGTCCGTAGTGGTAGTCGAGGGGGTAACCGTGGATGTGGTTCCATCCACATCCATTACGACTTCATAGGCATCTGCCGCGCCAGGAACCGTGAAGGCTGCCGTCTTAGCGTCCGCAACCGTCATAGAGGTCACTTCGAACTTCTTGCCATCTGCGACATCAAGACCCGCCTCATACTTCTGGGCGTAGGTCATACCCGAGCTATCGGAGCAGATAGTCGCCATATTAACCGACGCACCGTCGAGCTTGTTCTCATAGAGCCAGTTGAGGTCAACATAGACTTGAGCGTCACCATCGCCAACCTTAGCCGTGTCGCTCTTCTTGCCGTCAGGGAACGGCTTAACGGGTGTATCCGAAGTACCCGCCGTAACGACGACATCGTCCAACGCGAGAACGCCTTCCGCCGTAATGGAGGAGACCTTCTTGTCCGTCGTGGGCGTCCCCGGGAAGGCAACCGTCTTAACGAGGTCGCCGTCAACCGTGACACCGCATGTCTTGGCGGTATAGTCCAGAAGCATAATCAGGCGCACCCAGGAATTGGTCTCATAAGACTTGCCCGACGCGACCCAGCCACTTTCAGCACCTTCATATATATAAAGAGGAGCTTTCGTGGAGCCTTCTTCCGTAATCGCACCCGTAGCGACCGCGACTTGGATGTCGTTCGTCACATCAGGAACTTCAGGGACATCGTCGTTCGCGGTAATCTTAACCATCATATCAATCTTGACGGTATCGCCCGAGGTCGCCTCAGTAGAGGCGTAAGTACGGACGGTCTGCCCCGCGACGGAGAGGATCTTAGCGTGGGTAATGTTCTCCGCTTCAAGAGGAAGCCCGAGGGACTCCGCCTTGGAATATGTGTAGGTCTCTTCAGCAACAGTCCCATTACCAGACCAATTGCTTGGAGCCGAGCCCGTAGTGCCATCCTCGAAGCTGTCGCTGACTGCTGCGGACACAGCCGAAAACGCAACTGCCGCGCAGGCGCCTATCATCGATTTATTCAATATTCTTGCCATAGAATTCTCCTCTTATCCGTTGAAGATGATAATAGTATAACATATTTTGCCTTCCCCCGCAAGGGGGAAATTGCATTTTTTTAAAAAAAGTTTTGGCACCCCCTTTAGGCACCCGATTTCACCCCCTAAAATCAAGGGTACGGCGGGGTTACTGTCTCGGGGTGGGCGAGACACTGTCTCGGGGTGCCTGAGACACTGTCTCGGGGTGGGCGAGACGGCGACTCAGGGTGGCAGAGTCGGCGACCCAGGGTGGCGGGGTTGCGTAGGGGCGGCACCCACTTGTACGCACCTCCCCCACCCACTTGTACGCACCCCCCTTAGGCTACTCTACTATAGACCTGATTTCGCCCGCGGCAAGGCGGGTATGAATAGTCTCGCCTTTGGTGACAGCCGTCGCCGAACGGACGACTTCCCCCGCGGCATTTGTAGTAAGTGAATAGCCGCGCTCGAGGACTGCATAAGGGGATAAAAGGGCTATTTTTGCCGCGAGAGAGTCCACTTTCACCTTTTTTTCGCGCAAATAGTCCTTTATCGCGGCATTTAGGACGTCTTTATCCTTAGAAAGGCGGTGGTCAACAACAATTAAACTCTTCTCTAAACTGGGGGTAAGTGCCGCGGTCAGGCGCTGGAGGGTATGTTCTAAGCGCTCCTGCCGCGTCCGAAGGGCTGGCAAAAGTCGCGAAGAGAGGTAATCGACCCGCTGGGCATTGCGTTCATAAACGCCGCGGAGAGTCGTCCGTAGGATGTCCCTTAGACTTCTGAGCCTCCGCACGAGTTCCGTGCGCTCAGGGACGGCACACTCCGCCGCCATGGAAGGCGTCCCCGCACGGTAATCCGCCGCGAAGTCGCAAAGTGTAAAGTCCGTCTCGTGTCCCACCGCCGAAATGACGGGGATTCTTGATGCGGCAACGGCACGGACGAGTCCCTCATCATTAAAACAGAACAAATCCTCGAAACTTCCGCCGCCTCTACCTATTATAAGGAGGTCGGCGCACCACTTTTTGTCGTTATTGAACCATCTAAGTCCCGCAATAAGTGCCGCGGGGGCTTCCTTACCTTGTACAAGCGACGGGTACAGGCGGATTTCTAGGGACGGGAACCGCCGCGTCAAAACGCGGCACATATCATGGACGACTGCCCCCGCCTCACTCGTGATAAGCCCAATCCGCCGCGGAAGGTACGGAAGTGGCTTTTTTCTTGCCTTATCAAAGAGACCTTCCGCCTCTAGCCGCGCCTTAAGTTCCAAATATTGGCGCATGAGATCGCCTGCACCCACTAACTTCGCCGCGAGCACTACCAATTGGTAATTGCCGCGGGGCGGATATACTGTCGCATTCGCGTAAACGAGGACTTTCGCGCCGTCCGCTAGCCCCCGCCGCGCCGCGCACCGCTCCAGGCTCGACTTAAACATCACGCACGCAATTTGTGCGCCCGCGTCTTTTAGGGTGAAGTAGGCGTGTCCACTCGGGTAAACGCGCCAACCGCTAATCTCCCCTTCAACATAAATGCGGGTGTAACGGCTCTCGATGAGTCCTTTTATGCCGGCTGTAAGGGCGGATACCGTCAGCGCGGGGGGTGTTGAGCCTTCACTCATACGCGGCACGCCTTCTTTACGCGGCGTTTCGGGTCGCTCACGGAATGGATTCCGACCGAAAGAATAAGCCCCACCGCAATAAATGCGCTGATGAGGTTCGTGCCGCCATAACTAAAGAAAGGTAGCGCCATACCCTTCGTTGGAACTGCCTCACAGACGACGCCGAGGTTAAACAATGCCTGAAAGAATAGTATAAACGCCACTCCATACGCGAGAAAGCGTCCGAAACGGTCTACGGCATGGTGGGCAATGTAGAGGGAAACTATAAAAAAGAGGATAAAAAGTAGCAAAACGAGCACCGTAAAGGCAATACCCCACTCCTCCGCGCCCACAGCGAAAATGAAGTCCGTATGCGCTTCGGGCAGGTAGCCGTGCTTTTGCATGGACTGCATATACCCAACACCCCACAACCCGCCGCGCTGTAAGGCAACCCGCGCCATATTCACCTGGTACGCGGCGGGATTATCTCCGTCGCCCCCACCTAAAAACGCCGCGATGCGTCCCATGCGGTTCGCGTTCGTAAAGAGTTTCACAGCGAATACGGCGAGTCCCCCCGCGCCTACAACAAGAAGGTGCATAAGCCTTACCCCCGCGAGGAGCATTACAAGCCCCGCCGTCACGAGAATAACCATGACGGAGCCAAAGTCTGGCTCAAGTATAATAGGTAAGATAAGGAGCCCCGCGAGGAGTGCACTTACAATTGCGCCGCGCCAAAAAAGTTCCACCCGCCAGCCAATCCTATCTAGATACACCCCCAGCACAATAACCGTCGCAATCTTCGCGAACTCGCTCGGTTGCAAGTTTAGAGGACCTAACTTTATCCACCGCTGGGAACCATTTATCGCGGGGAAAAGGAATACCGCCGCCAGTAAGGCAATTACGCCTACATAAATAAAGGTAGTCAGTGCCAAGTTGTCGCGGAACTTATGATAATCTATAGAGGCGGTTATAATCGCGCAGACTATCCCCGCACCTAAAAACGCGAATTGGCGCTTCAAGAAGAAATAGACATCGCCATTATGAAGCCGCGCGGCATTTGTTCCACTCGCGCTACACAATACAATAAGCCCAATAGCCACGAGTGCCGCGACTATTAGGCCTAGTAGGTATAGCGGTGTCTTACGCACCAACTACTTACGGCTGCTCTTCAGCACCCGCTGGGAGCTTAATGACTTGCCCCGCCTTAAGGGGTTCATCCCCAAGATTGTTCAAATTACGAATCTCCGCCTGGCTAACCGCGAACTTAATCGCGACATCCGTCAAATCTTCGCCTTCAAGGACGGTGTAGGAAACCTCATTCGCGGGAGCCTCCTCGGACTCCGCTTCCACAGGAGCCGCCTTTTCTGCTGGGGCAGGCTCGCTTACCGCTTCCTCAGGGGCTTTTTCTGCCGCGGTAGGTGCCGCTTCAGCTGGTTTCTCGGCGGACTTTGCTTCCGTCTTCTTTACTTCAGCCTTCTTTTCAGCCGCCGCACCCTTCACTTCCGCCTTCTTGGGGGCGACTTGCTTCTCAGTCGGGACTTTCAACTTCTGCCCAACACGGATAACATCCTTGCTGAGTCCGTTAAGTTCCTTAAGCTGGCGAACCTTGAGTCCGTACGCGTGGGCAATGCCGCCGAGGGTGTCGCCCGCCTTAACGACATACTCCTTGGTCGGACCCGTATAAGCCTTCACCGCAACCGAAGTCGTCGCCTTCGCGGCAGGTGTCGGGGCAGGCATCTTCTGCTCGCCAACATCAATCTTGCCCGGGAGCTTAATCTTCTGCCCCGCACGGATAACATCCTTCTTAATCTGCGGGTTAAGGCGACGAATTGCCGCGAGGGTAACATTGTACTTCTTGGAAATCTTCGCGAGATAATCGCCGCGCTGGACGATGTAAGTCGTCGTTTCTTCTTCAACGACAGGGGCAGGTTCCACCGTCTGGGCTGGCTTTTCTTCAGGGACAGCCTCAATGGGTTGCGCCTCAGGCTCCGCCGTCTTTACCTCCTCAGGTGCAGGCGCGGGAGTCGCTTCCGCCGGTTTCGCTTCATCTTGCGAAACGGACGAATAACTACGATAGCTCGGATCTTTACAACCCGCCAGGACCGCGACTGCCGCCGCTCCTAATACAATACCAACTTTTTTCATTTCTTTGTTCCTTCTTTATGGATGAGGCTCGCGAAGCAATCGCCGCGTTCCTCAAAACTTTTAAACTGGTCAAAACTTGCCGCGCCCGGCGAAAGGAGCACGACTTCGCCCGCTTTCGCCTCGTTTTTCGCCTTTTCTACCGCTTTTTCAAGCGTTCCGCATACTTCACAGGCGGTCGCACCCGCCCATGCCGCGGCAAAATCTGCCGCGCTCGCACCAATTAAGTAGGCTTTCTTAACGCGCTCACTTAAAATCTGCCGCGCCGCCTTCGGGTCATCCCCTTTCGGGAGCCCGCCCGCGATTAGCCGAACAGGCCCTTTCGCCATTTCGACGCCCGCCCTAAGTGCCGCGATAGAAGTCGCCTTCGAATCATCTATATAAACGACACCATCCTCTTCCGCCACGCGGCACATGCGGTGCGGTAAGGGCTGGAACGCGGCAAATGCGCGGCGAATTATGTCGTCCGTCACCCCCGCGATATGCAAAAGGGCAACCGCCGCCGCACCATTCGGGGCTAAAATCGGATTGTCAAAATACGAACCCGCGGCTAAAGAAGAGGCGGGCAACCCTTCCGCAACAAAACCGTTCCTTGTCATTAACAAGAGCCTACGCTTCAAATTGTGGTAGGATGTTAAGGTGAGGTGCCGACATAGGTGGTCTTCTTGCAGGTTTAGGATTACCGCGCCTTCAAATGCTGTATCATCTAATGTGGTAGTTTCTAATTGAAAGGAACTCACCTCAACGACGGCCCAATCGCAGTCGCCTACCGCGCAAACAGGGAGCCCATAATTTCCACAGGCGACCGCCTTATACCCCGCCAATTGCAGGGCTTCGGTCACCAACTTTACGACACTCGACTTGCCCTTCGAACCCGTGACCGCGAGAAGTTTTACGCCGCGCTTTCTTAAGGACTCTACCCCGAGTTGTAATTCACTCTTGACAGGGATGCCGGGGCTAGCAATAACAAGGTCAATACCTTCCGCAAACGAGACTTCGTAGCCCGTTTCGCGCAGTTTTACCGCGGCGGCTTCGCCGCTTTTACCGCGTCCAAGTATTAACGCCTTGCCTGCCATGCTCCTTTTACTTATTACTTAGCCTTGCCTTTGCCGCGCTCAGGACGGGGTGGCAATTCATTGCCCGGTAACAACTTCTCATGGATGATTAACCGCCACTGTGCCACAGGCGCGGCAATTTCATCCTCACCTTCAGTAGTCTCTTGGGTTACAAGATCTTTAGGCGGAACCGCAATATCTACCCGCGCTTCATAAGGTGTATCATTCGTCACTGTCGCGACCCAAACGCTGTAGCCGTTGCCAACATCCTGAACCTCGGGCTTCTCGGGCAACTTAAGTCCGTAGCCAATCTTTAGCCGCTTAGCGAGATCCGCCCAAATCTGCTCCACCGCGTTCGTCATGCCGAAAGTCTCAACTTCGCAGTAGGTGTGAGAGCCATCATCATAAGGCGACCAATTGAGGCCTTCCTCACCCGGATAGCCCTTCGCCTTAAGTGCCGCGGTGCACTCCTTGCGGTTCTTATTGCGCAGTTCGGCAACCGTCGCCCGCCAAGCTTGCATAGCCTTATTAAAGAGATACTCGTCCTTGCGTTCCTGCTGCAGGGCGTAAGGCTCCCACACGCCACATCCCTCATTCGCCTTGTCGGCGAGGGATAGCATGCAACTCCAGACCCCGTCCGGACGCTTCCCCACCGCACACATAACCCGCAAACGCAAGTATTCCGCAATCCATGCGTCAGGGAAGGTATGGATCTTAAGGGGATTAAAGGTCTCGGCAAAAATTGCCTTCATCTTCTCCTGCGCGGCGAGGGCATCTTCGCGCGTCTTCCAATAACTCGAGAAATAGGCTTCGCCTGTCTCATAAGCGCCCGTATCCTCATTGAAGTGGGAGAAGAATCCCTTACTGCCCTTGAAACCTAAATGCGCGGCATCTTTCTTCCATGCCGTGAGCCAAGGGCCAACCTCATCCTCGCCATAATCCTTCGGGAGCTCCTTGAGCGTCGAACCTGGAAGCGTCATCTCTAACGCATTCAGAATCGCAATCTCGTTCGTTGAAAACGCATAATCCTCAACAACCTCGAAAAGGCGTATGGGCACCCAATTCGTCACAACGCAGTCAATCGTAAAGTAAGATTGCATCTTGGATATATCGTTCCCACGATAGCCCAATTTCTCGGCTTCGGACTTCTTTGCACAACCCGCAACCAATGCACAGGCGGCAATAATTACAATACCAACTTTCTTCATTGCATAAATCCTTTTTGGCATTTCTTTAACTGGCTAATATTATCCCATTTCCGCGCCCCAAAATCAAGCACAAAGATTAGAATGAGATAAAAACTCATGTCCGCTCAGTATCCCTTGCCCGCCCTACCATTGTGGAATGGGGCGCAAGAGACTGCGCCCCTACCAATTCCAATCCTGTAAATCTTGTTAATCCTATCAAAAATAGGTAGGATGCCGCGATTTGCCGTTAAAACACCCCCTTGCATTCGCAGAAAAAATATGCTATAATGTATGGCAGAAGCTCGCGGTAGCGATATGTATAGATGCTGCGGCTCTTCTGGTCGTGGATTGACCGACTTAAAAAGGTCTCTCCGATCGAAGAGAGAATGCAGTGAAAAGGCTGCGAACTTCGAGTGCGCGTTGTTAAGTGCGCTAGATACTAAATGAAGTAACAGTGATTAAAGAGATTATGGTCGATAAGACCGGAAGGGTTAAGTTAAATGAACA
>CAVCAF010000095.1:0-9090 GCA_963600185.1 Azospirillum sp. 51_20
CCCCCCCCCCCCCCCCCCCCAGCGCGGCGTGCTGTAGCGGGCTTATACGCGGCATTTTACGCGGCATCTGCCGTCCGTTCGGGACACTTCTTTTGGAGGTGACTCCCCTCAGCCTTTTTACACTCTCTATTAGTAACTAAACAAAGGAGTACAATCATGGTACATCTACTACCTCTACTCAGAAAATTGACAATGGCGTGCGGACGCTTAAACCTAAGTGCCGCGCTCGCGCTGGTGCTGTTGCCCTCGGCTGGCTTGGCGGCGACAACCTACTATGTCAATAATGGAATGTCCGACTACACGGGACACGATGGGTCGACATCCGCGTTGGCGCTTCAGCGCATTCAAGAGGCGATTAACAAGGCTACTTCAGGTGACACGATTCTCGTGGCACCAGGCGTCTACGGTGACGATCAGGGGCTTGGTCGCACGGGAAGCGCTATCTCGACTACGGGACACTGGTGGGGCAGTTCGCGTATCTGCGTCACCAAGTCGTTGCACATTAAGTCTACGGACGGTGCCGCGGTGACGCACATCGTCGGTGCGCACGATCCAGATGTGGCTTCGGGTCTTGGTGATAAGGCGGTGCGCTGTATTGATGTTGAGAGCGAGACGGCTGAAGTTGTGTTCGAGGGCTTTACGCTACGGGACGGTGCGACGCGCAGCAACGCAGATAGTCACCCGAGTGGACGCGGCGGTGCGCTTTTCTGCTCTTCGACGGGGCATAATGTTATCAAGGGCAAGACATTCCTCGTCGATTGCATCGTTTCGAACTGCACGGGTGGCGCGGAGGCATCGCTATCTTGGGGCGGCACATTCGTGCGCTGCCGTGTGCAAGATAATGCGTTCAATCGCCATGTGTTCGGTGGGACGCCCGAGCGTTTCGTCGCTCAGGATACGGTCTTTTTCAACACGCTCTTCTTCCGTAATCGTGTTGTTGAAATGGAGACGCAGGAGACAGTCCGTAATGGCGCGATAGTTTTTAAGACGGGCGGTCTTTTTGTGAACTGCACATTTGCACGCAATGCCGCGCTCTTCTATCCTTTCAGCACGAGTTACTTCTATAATACGCTCGTTTCGAGTACGGACTTCCCAGCGGGCGGAGCAGCGCACGAGAACCGTGTAGATGACACGACCGCGACGCGCAATCTTATCGCGCCAGCATTCGGCGATGTGCGTTTGCGTGCGGGTGCACCCGCGGCAACGGCGGGTAATGCCTCGTATGTTGCGGATATGGAGCTTGTCCCATTCCCGACGCTCTTCACCATTGATCGCTTTAAAGATTTGTATGGCGCGGATATCCCGACGAGTGGAACGATTGCTGCAGGCTGTGCGCAGGCGACGGTCACGCCGTCGGCGGGTGCAGTCATCGCGGGTGATGAATATACTCACCTCGATGAAGACGCGACGATTCAGTATGCGGCCTCGTATGCGTACCCGACGGAGGCGCGTTCAACCTTTCGTCTGTGGTGCGAGCTGGAAGATGGGGCGCGCGTCTCACGCGTCCGTACAGTGCAGACATTGAATGGTCAGTCAACGACGGTTGCCGATGTTATTCTGCCGTCGGGCGGTGGCGAGATTAATGTGACGCCGCCCACGGACGCGGCATCTACGCTCACCGTCACTTTTACGCGCACGGAGGATGTGCGTTATGCCGACCCAACTGTCACGGAGTCTGCGGAGCAGGACGGTTCGGCGGAGAAACCCTATCGCACGCTTAAGCAAGCGATTGAGAGCTTAAATGGTGCGGCGGGCTTGATTATCGCCAATCCTGGTGTCTATGATAGTGGGGAGATGTCTACGGGCGATGATTACGATGTGAAGGCGCGGGCTGTTTTGCCAAACGGCGTTATCCTCGCGGCGCGCGATGGGTGGACGAATACATTCATCCGCGGCGCGGCTTGCCAAGCGGCCGATCAGGATAAGTTAAATGAAGATAGCTTAAATACATATATTACGGGACTGGGCAAGTCCGCCGTGCGCGGCGTTTTCCTATTGGGTGAGAACGCGGCAGTTTGTGGCTTTACTATAACCAATTGCTATGTGCGCGGCGCGACAGATTCTGGCGAAGGCGGACACAACAATTACGACTACCACGGCGCCGGTGTCGTTGGGCGGGGGCGTGCGGAACGCTGTCGCTTCGTGGATTGCCACGCGTTCCGCGGCGGTGCTAGTTTCTTAACGACTATGATTAATTGCCTCTTCGAACGCAATACGGCGCTTTATGGCGGCGGGGCAACCGATAGCTCAAAGCACTATGGGTGCCTTTCGCGTGAAAACTTGGCAGCTGGAACCTGGACTGCGGCGGACGGCTTCTTCTACTGGGACGCTATTGAGAACTGCACTTTGCTTGACGCGCGTACGGGTGGTCCGAAAGATGCTAAGGTCGCGATTAAGAACACGCTCGTTCTTTCGAAACTCGGTAAGGGTGATATTGCTGATGACGCGATCACCTCGTCCCTCTTTAGTCACTGCGCGTTTGCGAATGATGTGGAAGGCGAGCAGACGAGTCGCTTTAAATCTTATATCACAGCGGGTGACGGCAACATCTTAACTTCATCGGACGCGCTCAAGCTGGACGCGGAAGGGCGCCCCGTCGTTGGGGCGTGCGCGGCGATTGATGCTGGCGACGCGGCACTTAACTCAGGCTATATTGGCGAGACGGATCTCCTGGGTGGTCAGCGTATCTACAATGCCAAGCTCGATATTGGCGCGGTCGAAAGTGACGCGCGCCCTGCTTTCGCGAAGGCAATCGGTCAATCGCGCGTGACGGTCACGGAGGCATCGGCTTCTGTGTACACGAATGCAGACGACAAGGTCGTTTTGACGGATGGATCGCGTCTCGTAGGGACTCTGAGTGACGCGGTGGGGCAACACTACTTGATTAAGGTGCGTGTGACGAGCAACGGTACGCTAACGGTGACGGCGGGCGGCAAAACGACTGTTTGCACGGCGGATACAGAGATTAGATTTGTGTCGACAGATACCACCCGTACGCTCGTTTTAGCTTACTCAGGTGCAGGCGAGGCGGTCATTGAAAACTTGAAGTATGACGGCGGTATGCTCGTCATTGTAAGATAGCCCCTTTACGTCCACAGATTGTAATAATTAGAAAGAATACTTAGATGAGCGAAAAGCAGAAAAGAGAGAATAGGACTATGAAAACGACGCGCGGACTGCGGCAACTAGTTTGCGCCGTTGCCGCGGCTGCACTGACTGGGGTCGCGAGCAGCGCGACTTTGCGCGTCACGGACTTCGGCGCGGACCCCACGGGGGCGCGGCCAAGCGAAGAGGCTATTATAAAAGCCTGCCAAGCGGCGAAGAGGGGCGATACGGTGCTCTTCCCGCGCGGCACTTATGCGCTTAAGAAAGTCATCCGTGTCGAGGGGCTCAAAGATGTGACGATCGCGGGCGAGCCAGGCGCGGTTGTCCAGATGAGCAATGACCCCGCAGGTCCCGAATCGGAGTACTCGGGCGGCTTTTCTATCCTCAATAGCCGCGGCATTCGCTTCGAGCGGCTTAGGTTGACGACCGAAAGCCCAATTGGGTGCGCGGGGCGTATCGTCGCGAAGGATGTTGCGGCGGGGACGGTCGATTTTCGCGTTGACGAGGCCTGCGCATTCACAGGGCGTGAACACGCTTTTCAGATTGATACATGCGATGAGGAAGGTGCACCCGATAGAGCACTTGAAGCGCATGTAGCGATTCATCCCGTCACAAATGATGCGGGCGTTGTGCGTCATGAGGGAATTCCCTATGTGCAACTCGACGCGCGTACAATTCGGCTGACGCCTCCGTCGTGGGCTCCCGTGACAGCGGTTACAAATGGACATCGCGCCTTAATTCGCTATTCGCGAGACGGCGGCACGGCGTTTCACGCGGCGAATGTGCGCGGGCTGACGCTAGAGGATATTGAGATCTCGCGTGTGTCGACAGTAGGTCTCCTCCTCGCGCCGGGTACGGCGGATGTCACCTTGCGTCGGTTTTGCATTCGTATGGCGGCGGACGACCCCGCGATTCACGCCTCTAATTCAGACGGCGTTCATGTCTATGGATGTGAAGGGACGATTCGGTTGGAGGACTGCCATTTCAAGGGTCTCGGCGACGATGCGCTTAATGTGCATTCAATGGGCGGCGAAATCGCCTCGTGCGACGCGGCGAAAGGTAAGGCAAAGTTCTTCCTTCGCTCCGTCGATCGTAAGCCGCGTCCATTGCCGCGCGGTTGGGCGCGTGCGGGCGATAGAATTGATGTTTATGATCCGAAGACGCTGTGCGTTAAGGGCTCTCTCATGCTAAAAAGCTATAGAGACGAGGACGGCGTGGCGCGTTTCGCGCCCGTGACCTTCACGCTGGCAAAAGGGGACTTCGTCGCGAATGTGCGTCATTTCCCTGCTATTCGCGTTACAGACTGCTCGGTTGAGAATACGCGTGCGCGGGCATTCTTGTTGCAATCGCGGCATGTGTCAGTTGAGCGCTCACGCTTCAGTGGCTTCCCCTGCCCCGCGATCATCGTTTCGGCTGATATGACCATGTGGAACGAGATGGGACCAACGGAAGATTGTGAGATTCGCGATTGTGTATTCGAGAAGTGCGCCGTCACGCTTAACGGAAAACCACTTGGCGCAGTTGTCGTGAAGCTTAACCACAATGATGAACCCTCCAAAGCTCCAGCTGGTGCTTTTCGGAATATGCGTGTTGTCGACTGCCAGTTTAAGGATATCGGCTCAAACGCTATCTACGCTGAGTGTACGGAAGGTTTGCGTATTGAGGGAAATACCTTTCGCGAGACTTGGTCACGCGGCACTTCGCGACCAGAGTCTACCGATATTCGCCTAAACAATTGCGCATCCGTGCGCATTGAGGGCAATGATTCGGATCGCCCCGCGGTGCGTCTTGTGGCAGGGATGGATAATTCGCCGCGCCTCGCGGCAGTTTTCTCCGATCATATGGTTTTCCCCGCGGGCAAGGAACTGCGCGTCTTCGGTTCGGGTGAAGGCGCGGTCACCGTGCGGTTTAACGGGCTTACGCGGCAGACAGTCGCCGAACGTGGGCGTTGGTGTGTGACATTCCCTGCAATGGAAGCGGGCGGACCTTATGAGTTAGAAGCCGACCTTGGCGGACGGCAACAAGTCATCCGTGATGTTTGGATTGGCGAAGTGCTAGTGATGGCAGGGCAGTCTAATATGCAGTTCTTACTAGACGAATCAACAAACAAGGAGCGTTTGAGTAATCCGCTTATTCGGATGTTCTCAACAACACGACTGGAGCGCGGCGCAGTTTTCGGCGCGGCAGATGGCTGGGTGCCGCTCACGAAGGAGTCCGCGGGCGTATGGACGGCTATTGGGTACGAGACGGCTATTCGGCGTGCGCAGGCTACAGGGCACGCGGTGGGCATTATTTGTTGTGTGCAGGGCGCGAGTACCATTAAGACGTGGTTGCCGCGCACGCTCGTGCGCTCTCCCCGATTTGCCTTGCCGCCCGAGAAGTGTGCACATCCCGATGAGCGAGAGGATGCCTATTCGCTCTGGAATCGTAGCGGCACACTTTATGAGAGCCAGTTTGCCGAGATTGCGGGTTATCCCGTTTCATCCGTCACATGGTATCAGGGTGAAAGCAATACGCAAAGTGTCGAGGAGGGGTCTCTCTATGCCGATATGCTCGCGGCACTTATTGGACAGTGGCGCGCCGATTTCCACGATCCTAGCCTACCGTTTTACATTCTGCAATTAGCGGCTGATACAACAGGCGGACCCAACCATGCGGCATGGAACGCGGTTAAAGACTCGCAAGCTCGCGTCGCCACGACAGTTCCAGGCGTGGCACTTGTGCGTACGGACGACCTCTGCGAGGCGGATAAGGGCATTCATCCGCCGACTAAGAGCTTGATTGCCGAGCGGCTAATCAAGGCTATGGAGTGGTCGCACCCATGACCTTTTTGCCGCGACTCTTTTTCGCGGTCTTGTCGCTTAGCCCGTCGGGTAGCGAGCCGTCATCCGCTTTAAGCGCGCCCAAGTCCGAGATTCGCTCGGGCGCGCTGTGGTATGATACGGCGGGGCATGTCATCAATGCGCATGGTGGCGGCGTTCTATTTGACGAAGGCGTTTATTGGTGGTATGGCGAGCACAAGGTTTATGGCCGCGCAGGCAATAAAGCGCATGTTGGCGTGCACGCCTACTCGTCGTCCGACCTCATTAATTGGAAAGATCGCGGCATTGTGCTGGCTGTTTCGGAAAACCCGCAGAGCGACATTACAGACGGCTGTGTTATTGAGCGTCCCAAAGTTTTGCGTTCGCGAAAGACGGGACAGTATGTCATGTATTTCCACCTTGAGCTTAAGGGTCAAAAATATGACGCGGCGCGTACGGGTCTCGCCGTCGCGGAGAAACCAGACGGACACTTCCGCTTTTTGCGCTCGTTTCGTCCGACGGCAGGGACGTGGCCGTTAAATGTGAAAGCGTCGGATAAGACCCCTGAGGCAATGCGCGCGGCGCAGGAGCTTGGGTGGGAGTCCTCGCTCGGCCCTGGTGCAGGCGGTCCAATCGAGAAGGTGCGCTCACGCGTCCCTTACCTCGCCCATATGGGAGGCGGGCAGATGTCTCGAGATATGACGCTCTTTATGGATGACGACGGCAAGGCTTATCACATCTTTGCCTCCGAATACAATTCAACAATCCACATCGCGGAGCTGACGGATGACCTACTCGGCTACACAGGGCGTTGGGTGCGCATGGCAGAGATGGAGTGGACGGAAGCACCTGCGCTCGTCAAGATGAATGGCTGGTATTTCCTTATTGGTTCAGGCTGTACAGGTTGGAAGCCTAATACGGCACGCTCCTATCGTGCACGGCATCTCTTCGGCCCGTGGGAACGACTGGGGAATCCGTGCCGCGGTATTAGACCAGAAACGGGACTTGGCCCTGAGTTAACTTGGGGCGGACAGTCTACCTTCTTTCTCCCAATCGCAGGGAGACCTCGCGAGGTCATCGCGATGTTTGATATCTGGCACCCCGCGAACCACGAAGAGAGCCGCTATGTTTGGCTACCTATCACATTTGAGAATGGCCGCTTTTGGATTGATTGGCAGTCTTCTTGGACTCCCAGTTTAACAGCTCAGAAGCGTGTTAACCCTCTGTAGCGTTTTAGACAAGATTTTAGATTTTTATCTCACGCGGAGGCGCTGAGACCGCAGAGTGTGTTTTTAGCCGTGTAGAGTTGTAGAATTGTAGAAAGATCTACATCTCTACATTTCTACACGGTTATTAAAGAATCTCTGCGAGCTCTGCGGCTCTGCGTGAGAAATAATCTGTGGCAATCCGTGAAAATCCGAGGATAAAAAGCGCCCCAAATCCTGTTAATTTTGTCTAAAAAAACGACCCAAAAGAGACCTTGCTTATCTCCGCGGTAAAAGAGGCTTAGGTTTTAGAGAAAAGATGCTTATGTTTTGTGTAAAACATAAGCATCTTTTTTGTTATCCTACTTGAAGTAGCCTTAGAAGTTAACTTCATACTTCAACTAGCGTAAAGCCTTTGCGTTCTTTGCGTTTTCTTTGCTGGCTTGGCGTTAAAATAAAATCAGATGAAATCCGTGGCAATCTGTGTAAATCCGTGGATAAAAGTGCGCGACATTGAATGTTTGAGATTTCGGGTTGACTTCTTAGACCGAAAAATGCTATACTACTAGTGTATTTAACATAGGGGGAGAGCGCAAGTTCTCCTCTGTCGGGGCAAAGGATAGAAAAGGGCGAAAGCTTTGGACTATTCCCGAGCCTGCAAACCTTTGCTCGGCTGTGCTCACTATAGGCAGCCCGTGAAAGGAGTCGCGGAGTCCCACAAGGTGCCGCGACGCGTACGCACTCTTGCGTATTTGGCTTCGATAGAAAACGACCAATCTTCAGAGAAAGCCGAATATGTGAGATGCGTCGTGTGTTCGCTACACGCGGCGTGTCCTCTATTCTCTGTTTTCTCAAGGTGCTTGGTCGTGCCTCTATCGGAACATTGATGTGAAGGCACGCCGTTCCTTTTTTCTGCGTCCAGCGCGCGCGCCTCAGTTCAACCTGACGCGGAAAGAAAAGGATTATAGAAGATGGTAAATGCAAGGTGGTCAATGATATGCGCGTTGGCTTGCATGTGCTTATTCAATTGCGGGTGTTCAATGGAATATCGTGCAAAGCGAGCTATTGCAAAGAAAGAAGGGTGGAGCATGAGCTCGTTTATATGTACACAGCAGAAACCCCCAGATGGGCGTAAGTTTGTTGTCCGTCGAAAGGTGGGTTCTGGGGATGATTATAAGATTTACTATTACTATTTTGATGGGAATATACTTCTGAAAGGATGGTGATACTATGATATAACATTCTAGGATATCAATCCAATAAATGAAAATCTAACTTAAACTTAAGGAGAAATATATGTTTTGTACAAAATGTGGTTCTGAGATGCCCGAAGATCTCAAGTTCTGTTCAAACTGCGGTGCTTCACTTGCAAGTGAAAGTGAAGTTAACAATGTTGCGCCTGTTAGCGAGCAATCAAATGAGAAAATTCCAAATCACTTGGTTGGCGCTATAGCCTCAACTATATGTTGTTGTATTATCCCTGGAATTGTCGCGATTGTGTATGCAACGCAGGTAAATACAAAGTTGGCACAAGGAGATATAGAGGGAGCCAAGGTTGCTTCTAAGAATGCTTATATTTGGATTGCAGTAGGAGTTGGTTTAGGTGTTCTTGTTATCTTCTTCCAGTTGCTTAGTATTATGTTGAATTGCGGTTAAGGAGTAAAGAATGAGCTTTTGTAAGCACTGTGGGACTAAACTCTCTGTAAATGCATCGTTTTGCCCTAAATGTGGCAAAGAAGTACCGCGAGTAACGAGCGCAAAGGAGGAAAGAGATCCTTCTCAGGAAGCGACAATCAAGGCGTTGATTCCCATAAATCGAACGATTCTTTCAGTAATATCAGGATATCTTGGCTTGCTTTCTATATTGCCTTTTGTAGGATTTGTCTCCGCGTTTGTTGGGTGTTGGGCTTTGTATGATTTAAAGAAAAAGCCTGAAAAAGATGGGAAGATACGAGCCTGGTTTGGATTGATTATGGGGG
>CAVCAF010000096.1:0-8948 GCA_963600185.1 Azospirillum sp. 51_20
GTGAAGAACGAGAGCGGATTGCGCCGTGCGCGACCATAACTACTCGCACCCGCGGCTTTTTCTTCCGCCGAGAGAGCACTCCTCCACGCATAACTGCCAGGCCCCGAGCAATCGCAACGCTCAACGAGGATGCGCCGTCCACCTATGCGAAACAAGTTGCTGGAGGTGCGGAAGTGGCAATCGGCGACATACAAATCTTCGCAATCAAAGCCACCAATACAATCATCGCCCGTATCTATCTTGCACCGCTGAATGCGTACGCGATCCGCGCTACTGAGATGGATTCCGTCATGCCCCGCGGCAACCATCACATCCTCTATCGTGATATCCGCGCTCAACTTTAGGTTATGCGCCCAGTTCCCTGAATTGACAATGGTATATCCCTTCAGGACAATATTGGTTGAATGCTGCGCCGAAATCATATGAACGCCGCGGAACAATTCCTCACCTTTCGGATTATAGCTGTTGCATCCGTCTAAGACCGAACCTATCTCGCCAATAATCGCGACATCCGTCGCCCCGAATATGCGAATCACGCCATTTTGCCAGCCACTCGCGCACTTACGGATATGGTCATTATTCTTACGCACGGTTGGCGGTGCCCAGATAGCTTCCGTAAACTCATCCGCGGCGACAGGCTCAAGCGTATCGTTCTTAAGGATATCGTAATCATCGCAATTACGGCTCGCCTTAACAATCGCCCCCGCCCTTAGATGGAGCGTCGTATGACTGCGCAGGCGAAGCCCTTTCACATTCCATACACCCACTTCAAGAACGACCGTCGCCCCGCCGCGACGCCACGCGTCATTAAGTGCTCCTTGAACAAGTGCCGTCGCGTCGCCCTCTTGGGGCGCCGTAAGGCATATCATCGGACGCCCTCCCTCCTTTTCCGCAGGCACTACTTTTATCTCGCCGCCAAAATTCGTAATCTCACCTGTCACGCCGTCAATGACATAAGTTGGCTTTGTAATAGTACCTAATTCAAACTTCACAGCGGGATCATACTTAACAACTATGCGCTCCGCGGCACTTTCAGCCTCAATGACGGGATAATTGAGTTGCGGGAAGTGCGGACGGAATGCGCCCGTAAGCAAGGTCTCGCGATGTGCGTCCGTAAAGCGTATCCATTTACTAATCATCGCCTTCATCTCGGGCGACGCGTCACGCAACATGACCGAGTACTGCACCGTACCGAAGATGGAATTAAGAATGAAGCGCTGGGCGTTTTCAGGTGTTTCGTCTGGATTCCACCGAATCATATCCGAATGGACACTTGTCCCGTCGCACATTAAACGCATATTCGCGATATGGACGCGGTTGCGCAATTGTGAGCCCGCGCAGTCCCCTACGCGAATCATATTACCGTACTTACGAATGACGGGTCCCACATACGCTTGACGGAACTCAAAAAGCAGACCCGGTTTCTCGGCGAGTAGTGCCGTCGTTACTTCCTTTAGCAACTTTTCCACACCCTCAGGAATTGAGCGGCAATCGCGCCCCGCATAATTATTTGCCACGGCGGGGTCGGGCGCACCCTGCAATTCAAACTGGTCAACGAAGTCAAGCTTGAAGCCGTCAATATCCCAGTCTCTTAACGCACGCAAGTAAATGTCGCGTAAATGTGCACGCGCCTCTGGGAAGCGTGGGTCTAAGAGCCAAGCCTTAATCGGCTCTTCATAACGCAGAAACTTGCCCTTCAACTTGGCGAACGCGGCAGTTTCCTCGCCCACATACGGCATTGCGAACCACATCATATACTTCATGCCGAGCGCGTGAATGCGCGCAACATGTCCAGCCATATCGGGGAAGCGCCGCGGCGAAATTTGCCAATCGCCACACGACTTATACGAGCGCTCTATATCGTCACATTGCCAACCATCATCAAGTATCACGACTTTCATGCCGAGTTTAGCCGCCTCAGCACATTCCGCCTCGACGGTCGCCGCCGTCACATCTTTATGGAAGTTATACCAAGTCGAGTAAAGCGGCTCAAATGCCGCGGGCGGCGGCGTAGCTGGAGCACCCCCCGCGGCACGCGTCTGCCATGCCGCCGCGGCTTTTATTGCTTCATGAAAGGCGATTTCACGTGCATCAAGACGCACTTCGGTCTCATACTCCGTCAAAGGCTCACCCTCGCCCGAGAAGAATGTGAAGGAGGGATAGTAGCAGAAGTCCTCCTCGCGCAAACCGCCACCCATCTTAACTTCGCGGCGCAATTCAGAAACGGCAATCGTTAAGCGATTCGTTTCATAAGCGTTGAACCAACATTTCATCGGCTGTGTACGCGCCACATTAAAAACTGAACCCCACCAAGGGAGCGGCGCTAAGTTCCCACTGCACCCGAAGTTCGGGTTCCATGTATACTCGCAATCAAGTTGCGGAAACGCTAAAACGACGCTAAACTTTGGCGGACGCGTGGGAGTCGCCACACGCCCACGAACTTTCGCGACACGCACGCCTGGTTCGACTTCGACGGTCTTTACATCAAAAGTCCAACCATTCGGCTCCTCACACGCGACCTTCACGGAAGGATTCAGCAAAGTCGAAGCCAGCAACAAAATTGACAACATATTTCGTATTTCCTTTATAACGCGGGGCGGAAGGGACTCCGCCCCCTACC
Organism: Azospirillum sp. 51_20; assembly: GCA_963600185.1. Taxonomy (GTDB): domain Bacteria; phylum Verrucomicrobiota; class Kiritimatiellia; order RFP12; family UBA1067; genus UBA1067. The sequence continues at coordinate 2,621 of CAVCAF010000096.1, forward strand.
AATTTGGTAGGGCGGGCAGTCCCTTGCCCGCCGCTTCCGCTCTCTGCACGCACAAATTATACCATAATTCCGTTCGCAAAGATAGAACATTCATCGCCCTGCTCTTATTCGCCAAGAACGATGCTACCAAATTGACGCGGTACACGGCTCTTAAGCTCGAAGATACCAAGCCGACTTTGTGCCCTTTCTGCCGCACCCTTTTCGTCGCTATCATTAACTGTCGCGGCGAAATAAACAATCGTCCCCACCTTGGGAGAAGCAATATTCATAAACCGCCACGGAATCGCCACCTTATAATGAATAATGACGCGTCCATCGTCTAGATTCTCAAGTGTGACCTCGCGCGGCATATCTTCCGCAGAGATAAGACCCTTGTCGCCATCAGGTGCATCGCCCGCGGGGCAACGCGTATCGTCCCATGTTATGGTGCGATAAACCTCGGCCCCCGTTTCAGTGAGGGCAATCGTCATTTCGGAGCACGCCCGCGCCACAGCGTCCGCATATGCATTCGCCGTACTGCGCACATCGCGCTCCTTCGCAAGCCCCAACTGGATAGAGTCCGCCGCCCAAGTCTTCCATCCGTGATAGGGTTGCGTAAAACTATCGTCCGCAACATCAAAGTAGAGATAAAGATACTTCTTTGACCACGAAGCGGACATCTTCACGGCCGTATCCTTCTCTCCCGAATAGAACTCGGGATTCTGAACGACGCGCGTGGGCACCTCATAAAACTTGGGCGCGGCTTTTGCGCGATATTTGGGCGCAGGGAAGAAGTTAAGCGAAGCCTCTTTCTCATGGCGTGTACCTTCCCCTGTCGGTGTAACTGTCGCGAGAACCGTAGAGGAATCAAATGGGTTCACCTTAAAATCATCGAAGGCAACGGCGACTTCACGCTCCTCATGGGGCTTAAGAGTGACGGCAACTTCGCGCCGCGCTTCGGGGCGACCATGAATACGCGTTTCAACCTTACCTTCACACTTCTTACCCGTCGCGTTCTCAACCGTGACGGCGACACCCAAGCCACCCTCCGTCCAAGTTGGCTTTATGGCTTTGACATGCAAGGGTGCCGCGGCGGTTTTCGCGTCCACATACTTGCGCGCGCTCCACTTCAGCTTCTTCTGTGCGTCGCGTCCCCAAATAGCGGGGTCGACATGAAGGATATATTGCGGCGCGGGCGAAAGCTTAATCTTGAGCTTGCCCTTAGGTGTCGCGACAACGCGTTCTTTACCTACCGCGTCACCAATTGTCACACTTTCGCGTCCGACAGGAATCTCCACTTCGGCATTATTCGCGCCCCAATCCCAAAGTGCAAGCGCACAATCACCGTCCCTATCTTGGTAGGCGTAGCCCAAAACGGTCTCGCCCAGCCATTCAATGGTGCAAGTCGGGCGATGACCCTCAAGAAACCAGCTCGCCGCGGAAAGCCCAACGAAAACTGGACGCGGCGCAACACGCGGCGGACCCCAGACCTGCTTAGGCATCGTCAAGTTATAGCAAAAGCCATAATCGCCGCGCCCATCGGACTCAAAGTCATACCCATAAAAGGCGCAATTGAACGAAAAGCCCTCGCCAAGCAAAATAAGTTGCTGACGGACGATGTTACACATTTGCTCAAACTCGTTCTGCGTTGTCGCGGTTTTCGCGTCACCATTTTCCGTACCAAAGAACTTAATGTTGGGTCCCATATATTCATTCACGAGAGCCTTCGCACTGCGTACGCGTGTTACAAACTCATTCGCTTCAGGTGGTACTTCGTTATAACAGTGCGAACAAAAGGCATCCAACCCTTCCGCAAGCCCAAGATCAAACAACTCCTTTATTAGTGCCGTGCGCCCAATCGCCGAGAGGGTCGGGCCAATAATGACCGCCTCAGGGTCAACGCGGCGGATAGCCTCCCGCGCCACCTTCGCGCACTGGACAATCTGTTCACGCTTAGCGGTCGTCAATTCAGGCTCCCACTCAACCTCATAATAGCGATTGGTGTAGCCGTGCGCCCGCCCATAATCGTGTTCCATCGCCCGCCGCGCGAGATTCTCCCATGCCGTAGAGACCCATTGAATATGTTCAGGCGTCTCAAGCCACGCCCACATATTTTTATTGGTCTTAGCGAATGAACGCGCCTCCTCGGGTAAGAGATTCTGATACGCCTCGTTATCAAGTCTATGCAGAAGATTCGCATTGACGAGTCCGAATGTCTTCCACGGTACCTTGCCCGCCTCATAGTCTGCACGGAACTTGCGATACGCCTTTTCCATATCGTCATTCAGGGGCGGATTGCCATAGCCGAGCATGACGCGAGCACCCATCCACGGCGCAATGCCTGCCGCGTGCCCGTGAAGACCAAAGAAGGTATCTTCTTGAGGATAGAGCCGCCGCGTAGCGGGATCATGCAAAACGGCGTAGGTGAAACAGCCTTTAGGCATTGAACCTTGCTGGGGCAAAACGAGCTCTCCCGCAACACGCGGACGCACGCGATAGAAACCGAGCACCTCCGACGGCAAGCGGAAAGTTCCCCGCCATTCGCCTTTCGCGTCCGCCGTTACTGCCGCGCCCGTGATATTCGTCACGAGATTATCATATTCATCGTAAATGCCAATTTCAAGTTTCTGCGTCGTATTCGCGACGAGTCCCGTCGCCGAGAGCGTCATATCAATTGCCGCGCCTTGCGCGAAACAGGAGTTGGTTGGGTTCGTGGTCGTGCTCGTAAAGACGCCTGCTGCCAACATGAGAGATGCAATAATGCCCATTTTTAGTCTTTCTTCTTAAGTTATTAAATTGTGTTCGTTCTTATCTAGATTTCTTTTTCTTCTTAGCCTTCGCCTTATCGTCAACAAGACGATAGCGCAAGATAGCCGCTTTCTCGGAATCGTAGGCGACAAGCCACTCCCCTTCCGCGGCGAGTAAGGACGCGGCGACGGGCACCGTACAAACAACCTCACCGCCTTTATCGCGAAGGATAAGCCCCGCATCTTCAATCGCGACGGTGAAGTCGCCCATCTTGTCTTGTGTCGGCTCACGCTGAACAGTCTCCTTAATAGGATAGTCGCGTTTTGCACGAAATACCCAATCCGTGACGCTGGGGTCGAGTATGCGCCCGCCTTCCTCACCTTCAAAGGCATAGCGAATCTTACCCTCCACGACTTCCGCGGCGTTTACTGTACCGTGCCACCGCCCCGCGGCGAGTCCGCCATCGAAACTTGAGCCAATCATCGCCTCATCGGGACGGTCATCAAGCCACATAACATCAATGCGCGAACCTCTAAACGCGTAGACCTTGCCACGCAAAATAACGAGTGCCGTCACACCCCTTAGATCGCCATAACGCTTCACGCACCGCTGGGGCTCCGCCGCGTCATAATAAAGCCAGCCCTGATGACAGCGTAGCCAATAGCCCTTAGGTTGGACGACTATCCCACAAGTCCACTCCGCCTCGGAACCGCCCACCTTAAGGGGATACCCCGCGGGGAGTGAAATAGCGAGTTTCGTCGCGCCCATTTTAAGTCCCCATGTGCACCCGTCAATATTCACGAGCCGCTCATACCAACCTCGCCACGGCCAAAGGTTGTTGACAATCTCCGTCCCGTCCGCGGCATAACGATGGACGCGGCACTCGGGGTAGCCCGTCCCTACAAGAAGCTCGCCCGTCTCAGCTAAAGTGCCAACACAAGCTACCGTCTGATGAACATACGAAGTATACGCGTTGCGGTCAGGTTCTTCTGGGGGCGACCACTCTACGCCTTCTGGACACTTCTCGAACGACGAAGCGAGATCCTCACTGCGCCCGAGAACACCATCAAACTTCAGCATGGGCGCGGCGTTTAAAGTTATCCCGAGGGATGCCCCAACTGCCGCGCTGAGGATCAACTTAGAAATATGCGTCACAAACTCTCCGTTTCTATTTTAGCGCACGCTAATAAGGAGTCCTTCGGGGACAACCGTGAACCCACCTGCCGCGTTCGGCTTCAAGTGATATTTCGTGCTCGCGACACCATTAAAGGAGACCTGCCAGTTAGCAACATTGGCGAGCGAGGAGTCCGCGGCAGAAACCCCTTCCGCGGCAATTGTGAACGCGCCCTTCGGGGCATTAGCAATATCGAAAGTGCCGCTTTGCGCGAACTTAAAGCCACTAATCGTGCCCATGCCCTCGACGGCGTCCGCCGAAAGTGCCGCGATCGTCACGTCGCCCTCGGCCGCCAAGGTAGCCCCTTTGGCAACGCGCACTTTCGCGTTCGCAAGCTGGCTATAAGTCTTCGCCACGCGCGTCGTTGTAATCGGGAAGCCTGTGTGCTTACCCGTACCCCGCACCCACTGCGAATTGTCATAGGCCCAATACTGCTCAGTATCGCTCACGGCGCAGGTGCAGTTCTGCAACTGCTCGGGATACTCCTGCGAATCAAGTTCCGTCCAGTAGATACCGTCCACACTGCCTTCCAGCCCCCAACTGACGACACTTGAGCCATCCTTTAACGGATGCCGCGTAATGATGTCGTATGAGGTCACTTCCGCAATATCATCGGGGAGGCGCACAACGAAACGCTGCCAAGTACGCGGAATGTTCAAATAGGGACGGCGATCGTCATAGGTGCTCGTCGTCACAACAGGCGCCTTTGAATAGCCGAAATACCAGCCCTCGCAGAACATCCGCTTCGGGGTGCCACCTTGATCGCCCGAGTCCTTATGGTTGAAGCGCTCAGTATCTCGCGCCCAGCCAATCTCGTTTTCCTGAAGATTGCCGTTGCCGAATGTCGGCGCATCCGTGACTTTAAGCCCGAGGCGGTTACCTTCCGCGTCAAATAACCCGAAGTGCCACATATACACGCCACCTTCGTTACCCGTCTTAAGGCGGCTAAACGCGCATTCCTTCAGCGTGATACGATAGTAGGTGAACTTCGTCTTGTCGCCATCATTCAGGACGCGCATCGTGCCCTCCTGCACATCGAGGAGCCCCGAGAAAGCCTGATTCGCGCCAAGCGTCCAAGTTCCCGAGCCGACTTTCTTAAGGGAAAGTGCCGCGTCACCATCCGTCACCTCATCAAGGCGCGAAAGCGTGTTTGTGCCGTCCAAGGTCAGCGTCCGTGGCGTTTCGCCCACGCACTGCACACCCGCGAAACCGAAGACCACATTCTGTCCATTATCCGTCAACTTGGAGTCCGCCGAAACGCCAATGCCACGATTTGCCGCGAACGCGGCGTTTGTCGAGCCAATGAACTCGAGTTCGCCGCCCGAAAGAAGCACGCCATAAGGGACGGCGACGTCTTCAGAATAGGCGCAAGGTCTCGTCACGGACTTCGCGGCGTTTGTGCCCACACCGAGCGAACAAATCTCGCCCTTATCATAGAGCGCGTCAATCATCAACTTACCCTCTCGCACTTCCGTCGCGCCGCCGCGTACATATGACCGATAATCGTGCTTAAACCACCACGCGCCCGCACCCTTCTTCACGATACGCGCCGCGGTACCACTCACGGTATCATGCGTCGAAATCTGAAAGATGTTCGTCCCCGCACTACCCGCAAAATAGAAGTCTTTCACTTTGTTATTGAAGAGGAAGAACTGGATTGGATCCACCGTCAGCCCGCCATTCTCGCCACCATCAAGAGTCGCATTGTTTTCATCACTCACCATGAACCGCTTCGACCAAATCGCACCGCCCTCACCGATGTACTTAAGTATGCCGCCATAACCGAAGTTGAATTGGTAGGCATTGCCGAGTCCGTCACTGCGGGCGACTCCAAGCGTCGTATCAGTGACACCGCACCCATTGCCGCCCGTATTGTTTACACCCGTGAACATAAACGGAATGTAACTGACACCATAGGCGATATTCGGTCCGAGCGTTCCTCCAAAAATACCCGAAAGACTACTACCCGTATAACTGGTTGTCGCGAGGTTGGTCACAACGCCTTCACCACCCGCGAAGTTGAGTTGGTGATTGGTATCGGCAATCGGACACAAACGCAACTGGGCATTCTTCTCAATATAAACTTTTGTGAGCTTATAGCCCTTGTTGGCTACCGTGCGCTTCTGGGGTAGGGCAACGCCACCTTCCTCTATGCGCCACCCCGCTTGGACATCATACCCTTCCGTAATGGAATTGTTATTAAGCGAGAGTATACCCACACCCTTCTTAACGACACTGCCCTTGTTAGTAATGAGGCAGGTAAGTACCGCGTCACTCGCAATATCAATCGTGAGGCAACTTGAGTCCGTCGTAAGGTTCACTGCCGCGTAGTTATTGAGTTCGGCAACTGTGTCATCCGTCACCGAATAGTCGCCCGCGACATCCAGTACGCCACCCGTAGCCTCAGCGGAGAAGGCAGTTAAATAC
>CAVCAF010000097.1:0-8670 GCA_963600185.1 Azospirillum sp. 51_20
GGTCTTTATGATGTGCATGGCAATGTGTGGGAGTGGTGCCTTGATCGTTATTCGGGCGGCAACTCCGACCGGGTTCTGCGCGGCGGCGCGTATTACGACGATGCCTCGAACTGCGCCTTTGCCTACCGGTACTACTACTACCCGTCCAGCAACTGGAATGACAGCGGCTTCCGCTTGTTTTGCCGTTCAGGATCGAACTAAAGGTCCATGCTCAAGAACAGTAAAGAAGGTAGCAAGACGCGAACGAGCGAATAAGCGCCTTTAGGCGCATGAGCGAGTGAGCGACGCGATATGAAACGAGTTGGTAATATTTTTGACGCGGTAGTTGAACGCGATAATCTAAGAGATGCCTTTCTTAAGGCATCGCGTGGGAAGCGTCATCATGCTGATCAGCGTCAATATGCCGCCAACTTGTCACAAGAGATTGAGCGCTTACGCAGGGGACTCTTGAACCTTGACTTCCCCATCGGCAATTATGCGCACTTTATGATTTATGATCCTAAAGAGCGCGAAATTTCTGTTGCACCGTTCGCGGAACGCGTTTTGCATCATGCCTTAATGAATGTGTGTGAACCCTATATTGACCGATGGCTTATTGCTGATACCTATGCGTGTCGTCGTGGGAAAGGACAACTTCGGGCGGTTTTGCGCGCGGCATTATTTGCATCGCGTTATACTTGGTTCTTGAAATGCGACTTCCGTAAGTTTTTCGACTCGATTCCACACGATGGGCTGAAGCGGATGGTTGCGCGTAAGTTTAAAGATCCTTATGTTATCGCTTGGTTTGAGCGTATTATCAACGGATATGAGAAAACGCCGCAGAGGGGACTTCCTATCGGTAATTTAACAAGTCAACATTTGGCGAATCTTTATCTAGACCCACTTGATAGACTTTGTCAGGGGGCGTATGTGCGATATATGGATGATTTTGTCTTGTGGAGTGACTCAAAAGAGAGCCTTAAGAAAAAGCGTGCGGAGATTATTGCTTTTGCGCGTGAGAATCTGGGCTTGGAATTAAAGGGCGAGCCATTTATTAATCGCACAGCGCTCGGCATGGACTTTCTTGGTTTGCGCGTGTTTCCTAAGCGTATTCGTCTTTCCGAGACTTCTCGCAAACGATTTGTGCGTAAAGCAAATGCGTATGCGCATGATTTGGTATATAGCACAATGGATGAAACCGAATATCAGCGGCGCATAACAGCGCTGACGGCGTTTATTGCGATGGCTGATTCTCATGGCTTTAGGCAGAACTATTTTAGGACACATCCCATAAGCGGCAACTCCAACCGGGTTTTGCGCGGCGGTTCGTATAACAACAATGCCTCGAACTGCGCCTTTGCCTATCGGAACAACAACAACCCGTCCAACAACTGGAACAACAACGGGATCCGTTTGTTTTGCCGTTCAGCATGGAACAACAGGTTCGATCCCGGGAGGTGCCCTGTTTCCAGCGATGGAACGAATAATGGAATCCAATCCGACGCTAGTAGCGTAGGTCAAACGCTTCGGAGAGGAGTTATACTATGACGCGGTTTAGAACATTTGCTGTTGGATGTAATGCCGAGTGTGCAGATCTGAACGCTTTTCTTGCCGCACATCGTGTTCTGCGCACAGAGCACCAGTTTGAAAATGGACAGTGGTGTTTTCTCGTTGAGTATGATGAACGGAGCGAAAGTACTTTGGGGCGTTTAGGGCGAGGTCCAAAGGTTGATTATCGTGAAGTCTTGAGAGAGGATGACTTCGCCGTATTTTCTAAGTTGCGCGATGTGCGAAAGCAACTCGCAGAGGATGAGGGGATCGCGGTATTTGCCGTGGCGACAAATGAGCAGCTAGCGCAATTTGTGCGTGAACATGTGCGTGATATGTCAGGGCTAAAGGCGATTTCGGGTTTTGGCGCGGCACGAGCCGAGAAATATGGTGCGGCATTTCTGAAGGTTTTAACAAATGAAGATTTGTCTAAAGAAAGTAAGTAAAATGATTTTGAAAGGAATAGAACAATGAGAGCAATACTGATTACTATAGGCGCAATCGTGACATTGCCATGTCTAGCGGCGGTGATCTGCTCGGCGGAGTCGCCCGCGACCTATGTTGATTCGCGGAGCGGTGTTCGCTATGAGGCAGGAACAAATGCTGTTCATACGCTTAACTACGATGCTTCGTGGGTTGGGGGCGACTCTTCCGCCGAGGTCGTAATTGCGGTAGATGGTGCGGAGCTTCTCCGCGCGACTGGTGTCGGCGCATGTGAATGGACAAATAAGACTTATGGTGCACATACATTAACTTACACGACTTATATAGGCGGCAGTGCACAAGAAGAGGTTTATTCTTCCACATTCTACGCGATTCAGCTTGAAGGAATGGGGCTACCTGGTCTTCAGCGTACGACGCTTACGGGTAGTGCTTACGACATAAGCAATGCGCGTTCGGGGAGTGATCCGCTTGTGACGCTCGACGGTGAGGGTATGTACGATAATAGTATCGGACAAAAGACCACCTATGCTTATACAGGGTATATGTTCTTTAGGGCGAAGGAGACTTATACATTTCGTGCTTACTTTGACGACTTCGCGTGGGTGACGGTTGATGGCGAGGCGGTTGTTGTGCGCAATACGAGTGAATGTAAAGAAGGGACAGGTTCTATTTCGTTTGAAGAAGCGGGTTGGCGTGCAGTAGATTTTCGTGTCGCTAATAATGGGAGTTCAGGTGGTCTCGCGAGTGGTGCGTCGTATCAAGGTATTTGGTATCAGACTGATGTAGACACAACTTGGCGGCAGATTGCCGATGATGGCTCGGGCACGCTCCTTCGTACAGGTGCTGATTATTGTAGCGTTGAGATTCTTTCCGCACGGATGCGTCCGAGCGATCCGACGATTCTTGATATTGTCTATAAGGTGACGAGTCCGAAGGAAACGGTAAAGGTAAGGGCCCTTGCCTATGAAGACGGTAAACGCGGCTTTAAGACGGCGGTACCTGTATTGTCTTTCGCGGACGGTACAAGCGAGAATATTGGGGATGCCATAAAGGCAAATGAGCCGCATACACTCTCATGGCAAGTTTCGGCAGACTGGGCAACCGACCTCTCAAAGGTGCGCTTTGAGGTAATGGTAGCGGAAGATGAGTTATTGCCGCTTCACTTCGTAACGATTCCCGCGACAACAGATCACGCGGCGATTCAGTATTCGGATACAACGCTCAGTTCGGGTGCGGTTTTGAATGCGCTTTTGTGGCTTTACGCGGGACAGGATGAGACCTTGACGCTAACGAGTGGTAAGTTAACCAATTCGGATGGCGTTCTTATGGCGGAGGATACGACTATAAAGAACGAGGCAAAGACTGTAGCTTGGCTCTTCGGTCGTATGGGTTATAGCGTGCTCACGGGAGATGAGCTAGACTATGTTAATGCCGCGGCACGAAGCGCACTGAGTCCGAGTGGATTACGGCAATTTGCGGTTAAGACGGTCACGCCGTGAAGCGGTTGCTCTCAAATCTATTACTCTTTGTTGGGCTTGGACTCTTTGGACAAGCCCTTGGGGCGGATGTCTCTCATCAAGTCCACCTTGTCCAGCAAGTTGAGGTAGACGGAGAGATTGTTGAGACAATTGACCTTATGCCTTATACAGGCGACGGCTTCACAACTTCTAATGCAACAGCGAGGGCAGGTTATATCTTTACGCACTGGTCAACATCCGTTAAGCAGGAGTTCGCGGATCGCGACGCTTGGGGACGCGCCTATGAGCAGGTTTCGTTTTCTCTCTATGAGACAATGACGAATACGGCGCATTATGTCCGCGCCGATCTTGACTCGGATAACGACGGTCTCGCTGACGGAATAGAACTATATTGGTATGGTAATCTAGACATTACGCCTACGAGTGATACAGACGGCGACGGTATTGGTTTCGCAGCAGAATTGGAGCAAGGGACAAACCCGCATTTTGCAGATGTCTATGCGCGCGGGCTTGTCTCTTCAAGTGTGAAGCCGCAATTCTTCAAGGTTGTCATTAGAAGTGAGCCTGAGGGGACACTCTTTCAGACAGTTACGAACAATGTTGCTCCTGATGTAACGGTCAAGACAGACGCATATAATCCAGCAACTTCAGAGTTTGCCTATTGGCAGATAACGGGGGCAGAGGTCGCTAGACGCGATAGGTTTGGTCGTGCACTAGACGAGCTTACATTCGCCATGCCGACGAATGATGTAGAACTCGTCGCCGTTTGCAATGCGGAAACAACAACGCGGCAGTCTCTTTATTGGTATGGTAATGAGACAACCGAGATGACGAGCGATACGGACGGTGACGGTTTTACTTTCGCGGAGGAGATTCGCCAAGGGACGAGTCCGCTTTTCGCTGATAGGTATAGTCGCGGAGTCGTTGGCGCTTCGGCAAAGCCACAGTTCTTCAAGTTAATTTTGAGGTCTGATCCAGAAAACGGACTCTTTAAGTCTGTTACGAATAATGTCGCGCCTGGCGTGGCAGTCAAAACTGACGCGTACAACCCGACAACTTCAGACTTTGCGTATTGGCAATCATCAGACGCGGCAATAGCGACGCGCGATAGGTTTGGTCGTGCACTTGACCAGCTCACTTTTGCCATGCCAACGAACGATGTGGAACTCGTCGCCGTTTGCAATGCGGAAACAACAACGCGGCAGTCTCTTTATTGGTATGGTAATGAGACAACCGAGATGACGAGCGATACGGACGGCGACGGCTATACCTTCGCGGAAGAGATTCGCCAAGGGACGAGCCCGCTTTTCGCCGACCGATTTAGCCGCGGCGTTGTCGGTGCTTCAGCGAAGCCACAGTTCTTTAAGTTGATTTTAAAGTCTGACCCAGAAGACGGACTCTTTAAGTCTGTGACGAATAATGTTGCGCCAGGTGTCGCAGTCAAGACAGACGCGTATAACCCGACAACTTCAGATTTTGCCTGCTGGCAGACATCAGACGCGGCAATAGCTACACGCGATTGGTTCGGGCGTGCACTTGACCAGCTAACCTTCGCAATGCCGACAAAGGATGTGGAACTCATAGCTGTTTGCCATTCAGAAGTAGCGACGCGGCAGTCTCTTTATTGGTATGGTAATGAGACAACGGAGTTGACGAGCGATACGGATGGCGACGGCTTTACTTTCGCGGAGGAGATTCGCCAAGGGACGAGTCCGCTCTTCGCCGATAGGTATAGCCGCGGGATTGCTTATGCGCTGAGTGAAGAACTTGAGGCGGACTTACAGCCTTTTGAGCAGATGCGTGGTGCGCTTGTCAATGGTGAATATGAGGAACTCTTTACTTCGGGACTTGCGGGCAATGCGGCGGAAAGTAGTACTTTCGGAGAGAATGCGTACCCCATCGCGGCGGATGTTAATGGTGACGGGCTCTTTGATTTACTCATTGTTTCGCGTGGGAAGGTTCAGATTCTCCTCAATAAAGGCAGTACAGCAAATCCCGACTTTACCTCCTATACACTAGGAGAGGCGTGGGCGAACTTTGAGCGGTTATTGCGCGATATGACGCGTCCGCTTATTTGCTCGGCGAATGGTGTCTTTTATGTGTCGGATGATGGAGGACCTATTTACGCCTTTACGCTCGCGGATGGCACAATTGTCGATACAGGGCTTAGTGGCATTCCGGGTGTACTAGGAGGTCGCCTCTTCGCGCTTACCTCAGAAGGGACGCTCGTCGCTAATGGATGGACGCTGTCTCTTGATACGCCCGTTCTAGACGGTGTATCGGTTTCAACAGCTGATATTGACGCGGATGGGCGCGTGGACTTGCTCGTATCGGATGCGGTGGGGCATATCTGGCTATATCGCAATATAACAGCGACAGATACCACGAGCAATGAAACGAACTTTAAGTTGTTACATAAGGTTTGGGCAGGTACAGGAATTGGTTTCGCTAAAGGGATGACGATTTCAGTCGTTGACTGGGATGATGACGGCGATCAAGATGTGCTAATTGGCACGCCCGAGGGCAAGTTGATGTTATTAAGAGATCCGCGTACGGGTCGCCCGACGAATGTAAGAGCGTATCCAGGCGCAGACAATGTGCTTTTGACATGGGATCCTAATAGCCAGCCGCGTATTAGAGGCTATAATGTCTATCGTGCACCAGACGCGGAAAGCTTTACACGCATTGTTAACCAGACGCCTTTGCCGCGGTATCGTGATGAGCCGAGCATTTTGCGCGATTATTGGTATCGCGTGACAGGCGTAAGTCGCTTCTATATCGCGGGTAATTCAACACCGACGGTTTATGAGTCGCTACCGACGGATGCGGTGTATGTGCAGTTCCGTCCAAATATGTGGCTTAATGACACAAGTGGCTTCACGGGCTCGAATGTAACGGTCATTGTCTCGGTGAATAACTCTATGGGCATCGCGGCAGAAGGGCTCTCTCTGACCTTTACCTACGACTCTGAAGTCTTAGAGCCGCGCGGCATTCGGACAACGGGGCTAACAGAAGGTCTCGCGTCTACCGTTACTTCGGGCGCAGGAACTGAGACATTCTCCGCTACGAGTGGTGAAATTGTGACAGGTGCAGGACGCTTCCTTTTATTGGACTTTAAGATTAAGTCCGTTCACGATATTACAGAAACAACCGTCTCTCTTACGGACGCGACCCTAAAGGCACTGGATGGACGCGCGATTACGCTCGACTTACCCAAGACAGCGAAGATTGCGATTAGCGATTCGGATCCGATAGTGCCCGCGATTGTTGCTGTGAGTGTAGATAATGCTTCCGTAGAGAGCGAGACGGAGTTTGAATTGCCCGTGACTCTCACTACGACGGAGAAGTTAACGAACTTCACGGCTACAGTTACATGGGACGCAGACTTACTTGAACTTAAGGGATTCGTCGGCGCAGGAACACTTGTTCTAGGAGAGGGAAGTGCCGCGCTTACGACGAAGGGCGATGATTTCGCGCTTAAGTTCTATGCGAAAGATCCCGCGTCCGCGACAACGGACTTTTCGGCACAGGTTCATTTAAAAAAAATCGCGGCACTTGATTGCCATGGGTTCGAAGTCCAGGCTACGGGCGCGACAGGTACAGTCCTTATTCGCAATGCCCATCCCTGGGTGCCGGCGACGGTGAGTGTTGGGCTTGAAAGTGTGAAGGTAGATACGCTTACAGAGTTTGAAGTGCCCGTTAAGATTACGAGTAATGAGAAGCTGACGAACTTTGTGGCGACGGTTGAATGGGATGAGGATGTCCTTGAATATCGTGGCGAGAATCCAATTCATTTCACGCAAGAAGTTCCGTCCGCCTTTACTTTGCCTTTCTATGCGAAAGACCAGCACACTATTACGCGCTCCGAGATTCACCTTGTTGAGATGTCGGCGGTGGACGACCACGGACTTAGCGCGAACACGATTTTGGACGCACGCGGCGTTGTGCTTATCAATGACGCGAAGCCCCTTGTGCCCGCGGGTGTAGTCTTGAATGTCTCAAAGGTTTATACTGATACCCTGAGCGAGTTTACGGTGCAGATTCCAGTGACGAGCACGAAGGTGTTGACGAATGTTGCTGTGACGGTTGGCTATGATGCGAAAATACTTGAGTTGCGCGGCGCTTCAGGCGGAACAAGTATCTTGGACGCGTCCACGGAAGGAACCGTTGTAATTGGTGCGAAAGGCACAGTCCCGAGCACGCTTTACTTAACATTCTATGCGAAAGATCAGCATGAGATTACAGAGACGACGCTTACGCTGAGCAAGGCTTCTGCCTATTGCATAGACGGACTTGCGGCAAAGATTACGCTCGTAGACGGCACTGTCTACTTAACGGACGCGAATAAGCCTGAGCCTATTGAGTTGCTTGCGCGGATTGGTGGCGCGAAAGGGCAGAGCGGACAGCCTTTTACGGCGGGCGTCGCTGTGAATACGAGTGGCGATCTTGCAACTTTGACTTTGGAGATTGAATGGGACGCGTCGCTTATGACCTTTAATGGTGCGGCGGGTGCGCAAAGTATCACTACGCTTGCGGCGAATAAGTGTCAGCTCGTCTTTGCCTGCGCGGGCAACTATAATCAGGTGAGCTTTGACTTTACGGCGAAGACGATTACGAGTTTACAAGAAAAGAGCTGGATTCGTCTCAATTCTGTCTCGGGCGTGGGCAAAAACGGACTCAACGCCGTCTTGAACACTCAGCAAGAATATCCGCTTGAAGGCACGGTCTTAATTGTGCGTGAAGTCGGCAAGTACGATCCAGGTGATGTGGATGGTGACGGAGCCTATACAAATACGGACTACATTATTTTGGCTGGTTATATTACTTATTTGAAGATGCAAGATAAAGGAGCGGCTTTCGCCAATGGAGTTGTTAATACTTATAAAAAGCAGTATGGCGTAGATGTGCGTCTTACGGGCGATGCCGCGCGCGCGGCAGATGTTAATTGCGATGGCGAAGTAACAACTAGCGATCTTAGTATGCTGTCTATGCTGATTAAGGAAGCGGAAGGAGCGGGGCAATGAGGAAGTTTCTTTTAGGTGCACTTCTTGGGTTATTTGCGCTCAGTGGCTCGGGGCGTACAGTCGCGACGAGCACGCTCGTTTGCAACCCGGGTACGATTGTTGCCGTCCCTCTTACAATGGATGATTTAAGCGAGGTGGGCGCGGCACTTTTTACGGTCAACTATGATACAACCGCCGTTATGTGTCTTGGTATTGAT
>CAVCAF010000098.1:0-8504 GCA_963600185.1 Azospirillum sp. 51_20
AACTTTGCTATCTTTGCGTTGAAAAACGCAACTTTGATCTTTGACAATTGAATAGTTATTGCTCTTAGGGCGTTATCTTTAAGGTGAAAGGCAGTGCGGAGTCCCTTAGCCGCGGAGGCAGTTGGACTATTGTTTGCGTTCCGCGGCACTTGGTAGCGAGTGGCTCCGTCTCTCCTAATAGATAGACTTTCGCTCCCTGCGCGACTGCACATGCTAAGGCGACTTCATCCATCCCAGTCTCTTTAACTATCGCGTAAAGGGACGAGCCGTCATTTGAACGGGTGTAATCAATGGCTGGAGTTGAATAAGGCGCGACAATGCGCGTTCGATAGATTGCCTCGCCATTACTTTCGAGCCACTTGCCAATGGAACGAAGCCGTGCTTCCTGCACCTTAGGGATCGCCCCCTCGCCGTCCAAATTGACGAGCAACAGGAGATTTCCGCCGCGGGCGACTATTGAAGTGAAATGGCAGATAAACTCCTTATCGGACATCACCATAGACGGATCGTACTCTTCCATCCAGTGGTTGCCGTATGCCTTTGAGATTCCTGAGCACGACTCCCACGGATGCCACGCGGCGGGATCTATATTTTCCGCCGTGTCGCCCCATTCATCCGTGAAGAAATCGCCGCGGACGGTGCGGCAACCGATAAGTTTTATGCCCTTTCGTGCAAACGCCTTCTCTTCGGCTGGGTCAAGCTTGCCTAGGCGATCGTTCACGCAGACTTCCTTGCGCCCCTCTGCCTTATTGTAGAAATAGGCGGTTATATCAAAGGAACCATTTTCCGAGGCACTTGTTGACCAGTCCGCGTCGTACCAAAGGATGTCTGGGTCGTAGTTATCTACAAACGCAGTCACTTGAGGGATAATGTATTCCTTAAAGAAGTCATAGACGGCTATCTTACCCGAGGTCTTACCTTCCATCTCGGGTGTGTAATCCGTCATCTTGCCGCCCCAAAGCTTAATCTTAATGGATCCGTCTTCTTGGAGAATCGGATACTCCCACTCGTCCGCTTGCGAAATGTACGCGCCAAACTTAAGTCCTTCTTGCCGCGCCGCGTCCTGCATTTCGCGTGCGAAGTCGCGGTGCATAGGGCCCTTCACCGAATTGCGGAAGGTGAAGGGGTCGTCCCACAGCGCGAAGCCCGAATGGTGCTTTAGGAAAGGGACAACATATCTTGCACCGCACGCACGAAAGAGCTTCATCAGCCGCGGCGCATTAAAGGCCTTGCCATGAAAGAGTCCTATTAGATGATCAGGCTTAAAGTCCGCGCCCCAATACTTACGATGGTAGGCGGCGACACTATCCGCGGCAGTATACTCCGCTCGGCACTTATACTCGTACCAATCTGGATAAAGCCGTGCACCCTTTACATACGGAGAGTATGCCACGATAGACCAGGGCCCCCAATCAATGAACACGCCTAGTTTCGCGTCAACGAACCAGTCGGGACAAGTATGGCGATCGAGTCCCCGCCCTGTTGGCGCATACTTACCCTTCTCATTTACCGCGTTCACTTTCGCAACTTGAGCCCGTGCGCGGCTTATCATCGCCGCGGAATCTTCGCGTGCAATTTCGGGCAGCGTCTTAGGGAATGGCGCACGCGGCACCCACCCTTCTGGACGACGATATGCCGCGGGGACGCACAAAGTTTCGTTCGTTGTTAATGTGCGTCCCTTAAAGTCATCCACAAAAACGGCGTTATCCGCTGGCGCGAGCACCTCATCCGCAACTGCCACCCCGACGAGCACAGTAAGGAATAATAGTAAGCTTCTCTTCATAACATCGCTATTCTTCTTGCCTTATTGCCAAGGACCGTGCTCAATCGGGAACCAGGTGCGGTAATAGTTGTCGCGAAGCCAGGTGTTACCTGCGCTCGCGTAGTCACAAAATGTCACAGCCTCGGGCAAGGCACCCTCGGGGTTGCGCGTATGAATGCCAATCGGCAAGACCGCGCTAAAGGTCATCCAAATATCATCACTGGGTGTCCGTACGGGGGTGAAACCTTTTAGTGCTTCGCCATCATGCAATTTCCCGTGCGGAATCGCTTCCGTCATATCCCCCGCGCCAAGGCGACTATCGCGCGCGAGCAATATGGGACCATATGTAAACGCGACATTCTGCTCTAGGTCATGCACAATTATGGGTGTCTCAAAGTTGATTTCTACGACATCCCCTAGTCGCCATTCGTGGGTGAGCATAAAATAGTTGCCCACCTTTATGCCCGCAAGGACTTCTCCATTAAGCTTAATCGTGGAATGCTCGCCTGCCCACTGAGGGACACGAAGGCGCAAAGGCATCCTGCCCACATTTTCCGTATGACTCACAATGCGCACGAAGTTCTCGCGTGGATAAAGGGAATACATATCAAAGGCGACTTTGCGTCCGCCCGCGAGTTCGCCTTTTACTATTGCGGACGCATAGAAGTTAAATGTAGCGCCCTCCCCTTCTACACGAAAGAAAGGCTTTAGGAAGCAAAGAAAGCCGCGCGGGCCATTCGCCGTACAGCAATCGGTATGCATGTAGCAGTGGTGTTGACCATGGTAACGGTTGCCTGAAAGAGGTGTATAACCCGCGAACTCCGAGCCGTCCGCCTTTAGTGCCGCGAGATAGGCATTATAGAAAGTGCGCTCAATTTGGTCTGCCCACTTTGGGTCGCCCGTCATCTCTAATAGTTTCTCACAAAGGCGCATCCAAGTCGTCGTTACGCAGGTCTCTTGTAAATGCATATACGGCAAATACTGCTTCCTCGCGCCATGGAACCAGGCTTCGGAACTCGCACAACCGCCCGCGAGATTAATTTCTTCCTTCGCAATATCTTCCGCCGTCATAAGCGCGGCTTTAAAGAGAGATTCAACTTCTTCATTTTCACGCACGCCCCTCTGCCGCATTACGCTAACATATTCAAGTAGCCCTTGGTAGCAACTCATCATCTCATACGCCTTCCAGCGACTGTTTTTTGAGACATAACCACCATCGGACTCCGCCTTATTCCCATGTCCATTCCGGTCGGCGACGGAAATGCCTTTAAGGGCAAGATCAACCAACCGAGGCCCTGCCTCAGGTTCGCGCATACCCTTAACAATGTATGTGGCAAAGTCCAGATACTTCTGCGCGGCAGTTTCACCCTCGACCTCCGCAACACGCCGATAAAGCCAAATAACAGGCTCAAGAATAGACGAACTCGCCATCCCCGACCAGTTGCCCGTCTGCCAAAGTTCGCATCCGCGCTTGCCTCCTGGACCAATCTCCTGAATAACATAGTCGCACAACCGCTTTACGGCGGAAAGGACGCGCTCGCGTTCCGCGCTGCTCTCTTTTATAAAGTCGTAATAATGAAGAAGTCCCATCATCGTATACTTCATACCCCAAACATCCCAACCCTCACCACAGCGCAGTTCATCAGGATAATTACCAATGTAGCCGCAGGGTTCTTGGCTCGCGAGAATACGCGAAACGCCGCGTTTTATGTTTGCCGAAAGTTTCGGTGAGGCTGAATATGCCGCGTAAGGCACCGCGGCATGCATATACTTGCCCCAAAACTCCGTCTGCCACCATCCATGGCGCTCGGTTTTCTCTAGAAATGGTGCCGTAATATAGTCTACATCGGTAGCGCAGACATGATTCTCAATCATCCGATCAAGCGCATCCCCTAACCGTCCCTTTAGGCGAACCGTGCCAATATTATCCAATGCGTCCGCGGCTAATAGCGAGCCTGCAACTGCACTCGCCATAAAAACTACTAGCTTTACTTTCATCTTATATTCCTTATATATTTATGGCATCGCGCGGCGTTGCACATGATAAGTTCCAGGTGCATAGATCTTCGCTTCGGACTCCCCTGGCACGGTGACTTTCGCCGTAGAACCTTCAGGTATCGTGAAGTCCCAAAGCCAGAGGTCGTTTTCGTAGCGCCAAGCACTTTTCACAAGCCCTTGCGGCGTACGGTATTGCGCCGTAACAAAACCAAGCCGACGGTCAGGTCTCGGATGTAACGCGATAGACTTAAAACCTGCCTCCGCTGTGTCAGGCGCAATGCCTGCGACGGACTTATAAAGCCAAGCAAGTATCACGCCGAATGTGTAATGATTATACGAGTTCATAATTACAGGGCCAAACCCACGCTCTTTCGTATAACCATTCCACCGCTCCCACAGCGTCGTTGCACCTTGGTCTACGGAATAAAGCCAACCAGGGAACTTACGATTCAACAATAAGGAATAGGCAAGCGCATTCTCTCCATTTGCGGAGAGCATCTCTAACGCCAAAGGCGTGCCAAGGATGCCCGTATGGAGAGTGCCACCGCACGCGGCTATGCTCGCCGTAAGATCGGCAATTGTTCGCGCCTTTGCGTCGCCTTCCACCAAATTAAAGCGCAAAGCAAACAGGGAAGGTGTTTGCATTCCTTTAAAGATGGGCAACATGTCGCCTCCTGGTTTCGTGAAGTAAGCGTCCTTAACATAATTACGCGCCTCCGCTTCCATCGCACGATATTTTGCAACATCCACAAAGCGTCCTGTTTTCTCCGCCATCCAAGCCATCATTTGAGCATCCCATATCCAATAACATCCGCCCATGAAGTGCCAATAGGTCACCGTTTCTGGTCGCGGCACACGTTTCCCATCTTTTTCTACAAAACCATCATATTCTGGTCTAAACGCCCCACCCACATTTGTATCGCTCGAATAACGCGTAAGCGAAAGCCAGTCGCCCCAGTGATGACCGTAGCATTCCGGCATAGCACAAGTCATGTACTTCGCGGAAGCTATGCGCGCTACAAACCGCTCCATTGAGTCCCAGTTCTCATCAACAATACGGCGATCGCCATAATGCAAGAACATACGATAAGGCACAATCACGCCAGCATCTGCCCAGCCAAAACGCGATGGTTCAGGATTCGCAAAGTGATCCGTTAAACACGGTGGCGCCATGCGTGCGAAACCACCATTCTCAATCTGCATATCACGCATGTCGCGCATCCACTTACGAAAGAAGTCGCCTACATCGGCATTAAAAGATGCCGATTCACTGAAAAGCTGTGCGTCGCCCGCCCAGCCAAGGCGCTCATTACGCTGTGCGCAGTCGGTTGGTACCGAAAGATAATTCGATAGTTGCGTCCAATAGATATTCGAAATAAGTTGATTGACGGTGTGGTCTCCCGTCACGAGACTGCCAAGCTCCTGGTCAGGCTTGATAGACGAAAGAGGAACACTTACTATCCCTAATATTTCCACAGGAGCCGTCGCCGTAATAGATACATAGCGATAGCCGAAATAGGTAAAGCGCGGCATGTATGTTACGACATTGTCCGCGGCGAATGTGTAAATAAGTCGCATGCCTGTTTCTGGAATGCGCAGGTTCTCACGATAGACCGACCCCGCTGGACCATCATTGCCGCGCGAGCGTTCACCATTCGCGTCATTAAGCATCTCGCCAGGCAAACATGTAAGCACTGTATCGCGGCTCCCCCGCATTGTAAGACGCGGCACTGCCGCACAATTTTGACCAAAGTCGACAACTAGCGTCTCGCCTGGCGCAACACGAAGCCCCTCGCCAGGAGCAAACTCACGCGTTTTCACGATACGACCAAATACTTTGTCGCGTCCTTCTTTATTGTTAGACCCCGTTACGCCTTTCCAACAATAGGCAGAAACGAACTTCATGGCACGATCAAAACGACGACACACTTCTGCACCGTCTGTCGGCACAATTTCACCGTGGAACTCATCGCTTATTACAGCAGGCGGGAGCACAACCTTACCCATGGAAGGATCTGCCGCGCGCGCATCATATTCCTCTCCGTCATAAATGCCCGCGTGCATGACACTTCCCGCCACACCTGCTCGCCATAAATCCGGTTGTGTGCCATAACGGATACATCTTCCATCCGAATAGGCAATCTCTACTACGCCGCGAAAAGCGCTCTTCTTGCCCGGATAGCCAGCAATCCGGTCTCGCCACCACCCAGAAGAAACCTCGGCGGCAAAGATGTTTTTCGCGCCGCTCTCTCTTTTCACAAAAGGCGTAATATCATATGTAAACGACCTCTTTGTCTTTTGCGGGTGCGTAAATCCAGGCTTAAGAGCGTCGCCCTCACCTACCCGCGCACCATTCACATAGAGTTCGTAGACTCCGAGGCCCGCCGTTCGCCAAAGCGCGGATTTAACCTCTCCTGCATTAATAACCTCGCCCACAAACCAACTCGTTCCATCTGCCGCGCGTTGGGCATTTTGCTCTGCCCCGCCAGCCACGGGTGCTTCTGCCGCGGTGATCCAACTTGAATCTGCCCATTCATTTTCTCCAGCAGAAGCCTCCAATTGCGCTACTGCTAACAATACACATGCCGAAATTAACATCATAGTAGGTTCTCTCTTCCTTTACTGTTATTCTGTTATCAAGACGATCTCTAGTGCGTTCAATGTGCGAACAAGATCCTTACCGCGGCATTTACACTGAAATGTTTGCGGCGTATCCGTCGCATTAGCAACGGCGAGTGCCCGCCGCCCATCTGCCGCGCGATATGCCGCGCAAACAACTGTCGGGAGCGTACGGTCTGCCAGCTGGAACTGTGCACACTTTAGGCGCGGCGGTTTCTCACGGAATCCATAGGCGAGGAAATCTTTTCCTTCCCCTTGATAAAGACGCACCCAATTCTTCATCATACGCAAATAAGCCGATTCGCCGCGCTCATAAACAGGGGTGCCGTCCAAATGCTCAAGCGCAATATCATCAATACGCGCCTCAACTCCCCTACCCGCATACAAGATAATGCGCAACTTTTCTCCCGTTTTAACGCGTGCGGAAACCTTCTGCCAGCCAGTGCCCGCCGCGGGGAATGATACGCGCCCCTTCTCGCCATCATTATCACCCCAGAGCAAAGCACCTTCGCCGTCTAACCGTTCCGTCTTTACCCACGCGGAAAGTACATACTCTCCTGGAATTAAGTCGCGCACAGTTTGCCCACACTGTTCAGACGCGCTCTCGCCTTTCAACCAACATGACACGGCTCCACCGTGTTTGTCTTGCCAATCCCCACGACCAGCCCAATAGCCCTGGCCTTCAAAGTCCCAAACCGACTTGTTTTTGTCCTCCATGGATGAAAGCCCCCACGAACCTGTTTGTTCCCAACAAAGTGCCCCCATCCAAGCATTGTCCGAGCGCGGCTCGAAGCCTCCATTCTTAATCACGGGACGCTTTTCCTCAAGATCTTCATCCAGTTGCACATAGAACGGAACTTGCCCCTCTACCGCCATATACGCGAGCGCAAAAAGGTTGTCGCGATAGGGGTTAGATTGAAACATGGGCATATAGCCATGGTGTAGGTAAGCATAGACGCCCGCTGGTTCATCACACCAAGTCTCTAAATCGCGATAATCCTGAAGTTGCGCATAACCAGTAAATTGCTCATGGGGCTGTTCCACACAAACAACACCCTCGGGCACAATGCTAGTCAAACCCTCGCGCATGGCACGAAATGAGTCCATAAACGCGGCAAAGTTCCACTTCCCAAGGCCAACGGAATGTCCGTGATGAGGGCTCCAGCAATCGTTAAGCCGACCACCTGGTGACTGATCAAACTGAACCATCTCAAAACCGCGTTCCGCAATGCCTTTCGTTAAGTCCCTTAACCAATCCTGCGCCCGCCGAGTGCCGCCACAAACTGCCGCGTTCGCTCCATTATCCATCCAGGACGCTGGACTACGATGATAGGCTCCCTCCCGCGTCACACAACGGATGTCCTCATACTCTTTCATGAATGTATCGCGATAATCATAACGATACGAACCGTCCGCCTTCAACCCAATGCACTCGCTCCAATTATAGCCACTAGGCCAGGCGAAGGGATGGAATCCGCGCGCTTTTAACTTTGCATTTAAGTCCTTCATCGCCTTATCATTTGGGAACGCGGGGAAATAATCGGGTGTCCACCAAGTGCCGACCTTCTCCCACCCCCAAATTGCCGCGATAACATCCTCATTCCCAAAAATATGCTTCCACCAGTCCACAGAAGCCATAATTCGCTCAGGCTTTGCTAGCCATTGCCGCGAAAAGCGTGTCATAGCAGGTGCCCTCTTCATCCACGCGGGCACATCCTTTCGTGCGAGATAAGGCGTCGACATCCAGGACTGGCGCATAAGCCAAGCGCGATAAATATCGGCAAAGTCCTCCCATGACACAGGTTCTCCCGCCCCTTCAACCTTTCGCGCAACAACATCATAGGCTCCTGTTATAACACCTGTATCCCAGCCTAATCGCACATTCACAAATTGATTTGCCTTCTCCAGTCGCTTAAAACCGAAGCCTTTTTCATAGCCAACCGCGTCTTCCGCCGCGAAATAATAGCCGCCCTTTTCATTATAGACGGCGGCGAATTGTGCCGCGAGGCTGCCTGGATAAGGATAGACGACTTCTCTGCCTACTTTTATCTTCTTTGGGTGCCATACGCCACCAATTGTCGCGCCAACGACACAACGGTCGTCCTTCCCATCCCCCGCCAGTGGG
>CAVCAF010000099.1:0-1355 GCA_963600185.1 Azospirillum sp. 51_20
GGCTGTGAAGAAACTGTGCCGCGAAAGTGCCGCGCGGACGCGATTAACCTCGCCACAAATGAAGTCGCGTATTTGCCATTCGTTTATTCCTTAAAAGGGACGACGGTCGCGGTGACGGAATCGGATGTTCGGGGCTATCCGTTTCTTTATCTCGCGGCGGATGGTGCTTTGCGTCTTGCCTCACGCTTTGAGCAGTCCCCTGCCGCGACGAAGTACGCGATCTCGTCATATGTCGACCAAAGGCCATTCGCGCGTGGACAGTTCGTGCGCATTACGGAACACGCGCCTTATTTGACGCGGACTCAAGGGACACGAACCTTCCCTTGGCGCGTCTTTATTCTCGCTGATTCGCCTGCGAAACTTTGTGAGGCGGATATCGTCTATGCGCTCGCTACGCCCGCAAATCCCGCCGCGGACTTCTCGTGGGTGAAGCCTGGTAAAGCCGCGTGGGAGTGGTGGAACAACTGGGATAACCAAGGCAAGGCGAAGGGCTGTACAACGGCGACATACGAGCGGTTCATTGACTTCGCCGCGACAAATAACCTTGAATATGTGATTCTTGATGGCGGATGGAGTGACGGACTTGATATCTTTGATTGGGGCAAGGCGAGCTTACCTTGGAAGTTTAGCCCGCGGGTTGATGTCCCTTACCTCGTCACTTACGCGGCAGAGCGGAAGGTCGGGCTTATCCTCTGGCTTTCGTGGGCGCAGGCTTTCGGCGATGAGGAGAAAGTCGCGCGGCGTTTCGCCTCTCTCGGCGTGAAGGGTCTTAAGGTTGACTTTATTGACCGCGGCGACGCGGAAAGTGTCCGTTTTATGCAACGCTTTGCGGCGGCATGTGCCGCGGAACATCTTGTCGTCGACTTCCATGGCGCATGCCGTCCGACTGGACTCAATCGGGCGTATCCGAATGTCCTTAATTATGAGGGCGTTTACGGACTCGAACAGATGAAGTGGTTCAAGGGTGATTGTGACATGGTTGCTGGGGATGTCCGCGCATTTTATACGCGTCTTACGGCAGGTTCCATGGACTATACGCCAGGAGCGATGTTGAATCATCCTGTGGACTCATCCTACCGCGGCGAAACGGCAGGGAATAGTCCAGGTTCATTCGGTACGCGTGCGCGGCAAATGGCAATGATAGCGCTTTTTGAGGCACCGCTCCAAATGCTGTGCGATAGCCCCACGAATTACGAGAAGAATAGGGAGTGCTTCGCTTTTATGACGACGATACCGACCGTCTGGGCGAATACCGTTGCCGTGGGCGGCACGCCCGACACGGTAGCGGCATGCGCACGAAAGGCGAAGGACGGCACTTGGTTTGTGGCAGGCATTGGTACATCTGCCGCGCAAGT
>CAVCAF010000099.1:1946-3067 GCA_963600185.1 Azospirillum sp. 51_20
GGGTCTTTAATCGTGAAGTCCTCCCAGAGTTTCTGTCCGTCCATAATAAGCGCGTCCGCGAGAATATAGTCTAGACGGCTACGCGTAGCCGCGTCAATTTGGTTGAACCAATCGCGGTCATTGACTTGGACGCCCACGCGGATGAGCCTCCCGTTTGCCCGCCCCTCGGCGCGTGCCGCGTCAATGAAAGCGTTGAGTTTTTCATTCGTGTCGATTTCCCATCCGCGTCCGTGATTGGCGATGTAGGCGGAATCAATGCCTGAGGCGCGTTCACGCGCAATGCCTTTGGTAACAGACATGCCGCCGCGCGTATGGATATGGAAGTCGCAGAGTTTGAGTCCTTGTGCTTCAAGGCTTTTCGCCTGCTCTATTACGGATGCGGGGTAGAGCCAGGGCGTATCGGTATGTGCCGCGGAGATGCCGAATAGGGTGCTGGCGGCTATGAGTGCGCCGATTGTCGTCTTTCTTATAGTACTTTGCATATTTCTATTCCTTTTGTGCGATTATTAGGTTATTACTATTATACTACTTTAAGTGCTTTAGAGCAAGGGATTAAATGGAGTCTAGAATTCGCCGCGGTCGGCGATTAAACCAAAATGCCGCGCCTACTGGTGTTTGGGGGGCAATTTTGGTATAATAATAGCCATGATGATACCGCACGAGTTAGAGAATGCGTTCCCGCAGCGTCCGCTCGCCTCAACGAAGTATTCCGTAGGTACGGTGACGATCGTTGGAGGCTCAGGGCATTATATTCACGCACCCGTTTTGGCTGCGCTAGGTGCACGCGCGGCGGGAGCGGGGCTCGTGCAACTCGTGGTGCCGGACGCTTCGCGCATTGCCGCGGGGGCACTCGTCCCAGAGGCGACATTTACGAAACTCTTGCCGACCTGCGTCCCCCCGAAGGCGGATACGCTCGTTGTCGGGATGGGGCTTTCGACGAGCCCGAATGCGCAGGCGATTCTCTCACGCATACTCTCGGGCAGTTCGGGACGCTTTGTGCTTGACGCGGACGCACTCACGATTCTTTCACTTTGGTATGCGCAGGCGCGTCCCCGTACGGCGATGCCGCAGCAGGAACTTGTCCTAACCCCCCATGAAGGAGAGGCGGCGCGGCTTTTGGG
>CAVCAF010000099.1:3895-8482 GCA_963600185.1 Azospirillum sp. 51_20
GCGCCCCTTAACTTGCCGTTTTGCCATGGTATGACCCCGGGCGAATGTGCACTTTGGATTCGTGCGCATGAGGGGCTTAAGCTTGATTTGGAGGTTATCCGTATAAAGGATTGGGCGCATCCTCACTCCGAACCGTGGCAGAACTTTGTGCCGCCCAGTCCCGCGATTCGTAGTTGGGATAGTGCGGTGCTGTATCCGGCGACAGTCTTTACCGAGGCATATCCAGCTGTGGACTGCGATAGGGGCGGGGCACTCGCGTTCCGTGTAATTGGTGCGCCGTGGCTAAATGCGCGGGAGGTTATGGCGGAACTTGAGGGCGAACTTGAAGCTTGCGGCGTAGAAATGCGTCCCTATCGGTATGTGGGCTCTTACGGAATCAATGCGGGGCTGACGCTGAATGGTATTTTACTCTCAGCACCCCGCACAAAGCCGTACTATCCCGTAAGGGCAGGAACCTTGCTTTTTGCCGCGCTTATGCGGCGCTACGCCGATAAAATGTCCGTCGGGGCGCGTCCCGAATGGCTCGCGAAACTCGCGGGGACGGACGCACTTGGTGCGGCGATGAATGCGGGCGACATGGGCACGCTTTTCCAGTCGTGGAAGGCGGCGCAAGAAGAGTACCTGCCCACGCGCGTTAATTTGTATGAAGAGGAGAGTGCCTAATCGTGAGAGTTCATTATATAGTTATTGCTAGTTTGATTTTACTAAGCGCACTTAGTCTCCCCGCGGCGGAGAGACCCTATTCGCGTTATGAGCCGATTGTGACGCGTGCACCCTTTGGCAAAGTGCCCGTGAACTTTGATCCGACCGTGAACCCCAGCACAATTTCGGCGCGGACGGGTGCGAATGGCGAGAAGGAATTGACGGCGGAGCAAGCAGATCTTAAGAAGAAGGTTAAGTTTAGCGCGATAAACCTCGACCCTGAGGGTGTGATCCGCGTCGGTTTTAGCGATTTGTCGTCCGCGAAAACCCCGCGGCACTACTACCTGAAAGTAGGCGAATGTCGCGATGGATGGACTGTTGTTGAGGCGGATGCCGCGGCGCGGCGCGTAAAACTCACGAAGGACGGCATAGAACTTGAGCTTGATTTAGGTAATGAGGCGACGGGCTCGGGCGTGGCGAATAGTACCCCACGCGCGGATATCCCTACCGCACAGCCCGCGGCACTTAATAAGCGCGCCGTATCCGAAGCGAGCACGGAAAGTAAGCGCCCCTCGCGACTCCTAAGTCGGCGTGGACGCCTCGCGGAAAAGAAGGAGATGGAAGAAAAGCGCAAGGCGGAGCAATTGGAGCGCGAAAAGCAGGCTAAGATTGAGCGCGAGGAAATGCGTGAACAGTTAGCCGCGCTCAGCGAAGAAGTGCGGCAAAATCGTGAGCGTGAGAAAATGAAGGCGGCGGAAACTGCCGCGCCCGCCCCAGAACCTGCCCCTGCCGCGGAAGGGGAAGAACCGCCACCACCGCCCCCTCCCGAAGAAGGTGGCGAAGCGGAAAGCGGAGAATAATCTCATGAAAACAACGACATTAGAACAGTTTCGCGAAGAATTATTACGGACGGGTGCTTATAATACGCCTGATGAGCGCGCACCCAAGAAGCGTGCGAAGGGTAGCGCATGGACGACTTTCGCCTATTCGCTCGGTGTTGCGCATGTCTTCCCCATGTGCGCCGTTTATGAGCCACTCGGTAAGTTGACGACCGAACTTTGGGCGAAACTCTGCTTTAAGACTGTGCAACGGGCGGAACGCCTTGGGATACGCGTCCATTTGGAAGGCTGGCAGAACCGCGCGGACTATAAAGGCCCCGTCGTTTACCTCTGCAACCATATGTCCACGACAGAGACGATCCTTTTGCCGCCCGTGGTGCTAACCTATGGACCCTTTAATGTTGTCGCCAAGGAGTCCCTCGCGCATTTGCCTTTACTCGGACGCGCCGCGGCACATATGGGCATGATTGGCATTGGGCGCAAATCGCCGCGGGAAGACCTTATAAAACTTCTAACGATTGGCGAAGAAAAGATTCGTAGTGGCAATAGCTTCCTCATCTTCCCTCAAGGGACGCGACAGGAAGTGTTTAGCCGCAAGGTATTCTCTTCTATTGGGGCGAAACTCGCTGAGCGTGCGGGGTGCCCCATTATGCCGCTTGTTGTGGATACGCGGTGCCAATTGACGCGCAAGAAGGGCATCTTTAAGAATGTCTTTAAGGACTTTGGCCCCGTCGATACATCAAGGGATATCCGTTGCTGTTGCGGTCCGTTAATTCCGCACGCCAAGGCGCGGATAATGCAAGACCAGACCTTTGACTGGATGGCGACGAAGCTAGAGGAGTGGGGACTTCCAACCGAGCGGTAAGCAATGCTTGAGCGGCTAGTAGTTTCTAATTTGGCAGTCGTTGAGAAGGCGGAAATTGCCTTCGCCGCGGGGCTCAATGTCCTCACGGGCGAGACCGGCTCGGGCAAGAGCGTCCTTCGTGGGGCAATTGAGCTCGTACTAGGCGGGCGGGCAGAGGCCACGAGTGTGCGCACAGGGGCGGATGAAGCACGGGTTGAGGCGGAGTTTAGTGTAAAGGGTGCGAGCGCGGCACTTACCGCGGCAATTCTAGAAGAAGCGGGGCTCCCAAAATGCGAAGAGGGCGTGCTCCTTATCCGTCGCACCCTGAGCGCGGAAGAATCGTCGCGGGTCTGGGTGAATGACGCACGAACGACGGTCACGACTTTACGCAAACTGGGCGCGGCACTTATCGATATCCACGGTCCGCGTGCCAACCAGCGCTTACTAGAGGAGCGCTTCCAAAGAGAAACCCTAGACCGCTTTGGTGCAATTAATCTTACGCACTACCAAGACGCTTACGCGGCACTGGGGAAGGTGCGCAGTGAAATTGCCGCGCTCAAGGCACTCGCTGTTTCGGACGATGAACTCGAGCTCCTGCGTTTTCAAGTCAATGAATTAGAGGAAGCGGCTATTACTGAGGAGGACGATGAACTCGCCCAGCGGCATAAAGCCGCGGCGCACGCCGAAGAAATTGCCGCGGTCGCGCAGGAAGCGACGGAACTCCTAGGGGGTGAGCAAGGCGCGAGCGAGATACTGGTGCGGCTTGAACCGCAACTCGCCGCGCTCGCCAAGCACTTTCCCGAGGCGGATGAGTGGTCGCAGGAGTGCGAGGCGATAGTCGTCCGTCTGCAGGAACTCTCGCGCACGATTGAGGAGACGGTTTCGCGACTTGAGATAGACCCCGAGGCGTTCGCGGAGATGGATAAGCGCCTGGGGGTCGTCAATAGGCTCCGGCGTAAGTACTTACCGGCTACACTAGCGGAAGGGACGACCCTTTCTGCCGCGCTCGGGGCGGTATTGGAGGCGAAACGTAAGCGCCTAGATGACTTTGAGAATCGCGAGAAGCGACTCGTGGAACTTAGCCGCGAGGAAGAAGCCGCCTATGAGAAGGTAAAGGCGGCGGGCGCGGCAGTTACGGCGAAACGCCGCGCGGCAGGCGAGAAGTTGGCGCGTGCCGTTACGCGCGAATTGCGCGACTTGGGGTTCTTAAAAGCACGGTTCGAGGTCCGTCTTGAGGGTAAAGAGCCGAGCGCGGACGGATGTGACGCGGTCGTTTATAGCCTTGAGCCGAATCCGGGTGAGGGAGAAAAACCCTTGGAGGCTATTGCAAGTTCCGGTGAAATTGCCCGCGTCATGCTCGCCTTAAAGAGTGTAATTGCCGCGCATGACACGATAGACACCCTCGTTTTTGATGAGATAGACGCGAATATCGGCGGCGAAACAGGGCGCACCGTAGGGGAAAAGATGCGCGAAGTAGCCGTCCATCATCAAGTTATCGCGATTACCCACCTGCCCCAGACGGCAGTCTACGGGGCGCGGCACTTTGCCGTCTCAAAGTCCGTCTCAGGGGGGCGCACACGGACGGCGGTCACTTGTGTGGACGGGGAAGAGCGCGTTGCCGAGATTGCGCGTATGCTGGGTGGTGGCACCCGCGGCGACATCGCCTATAAGCACGCGCAAGAACTCTTAGCGCAAGCCTAAGAGTATTAGCCTAAGGCTTAAACTAAACTACACTTTAGCACAGTGAACTAGCCCTCCATACTGGCTCTTGGGGCTAGGGAAAGTATGTCTATAATAGGGAGTCAGTAGGACAGCTAGGGTGGGATGCGCAGGCGACCTTCAAGAGACCGCGGTCTCAGCACCTTGAGACCGCGGTCTGTCGACCCTGAGACCGCGGTCTCTTGCCCGATAGACCGCGGTCTCCAAGCCAATAGACCGCGGTCTCTCACCCTTGAGACCGCGGTCTCTAAGCCGATAGACCGCGGTCTCTTGAAGGTCTGCCAGTAGGAGGGGGTAGGCGGCGTACTGGGACGGGGGTGGCGAGCGGCTGGGACGGGGGTTTCTGGGTACTTAGTCGGGGCGTTTCCGCCCCGAAACCTAACGTCCCGGACACGCCGAGCGCGGCACTTTGGTGCGGTTTAGGGTGGGGTTAATCTCGCTCGCCGCGGCACTTAGGCGGGCTTGGTTTGGGGATTAGAGTTGCTTAGCGCGGCGGTTGATCGCGCTTTCGCCGTTATGAAAAAGCGCTTGCATTTGTCGCGG
>CAVCAF010000100.1:0-7922 GCA_963600185.1 Azospirillum sp. 51_20
TCCGCTCCGCAACCGAACGCCCCCACACCGATGTGCCGCGGTGAGTGCCCAGTAGGTCCGTGAGGTTAGGTTGCGAAGCGGAAACGCTTCGCCCGCCCCCACCGTCGTTGTAGCCTAGTCGCTAGGTTTAACGCAACTTGATCTTTGACAATTGAAATTTATTTGCGAATTAATTCATAGCGATGAGGGCGCGGGGACGCTAAAGAGCGAAGACGAACCCAGAAGGCATCCACGCTTTCAATGAGGCGTTCATTATCGTCCCATTCTTTCATGGCGTTTTCTACGCGCTTTGAATACCACTCGCTGAACTCGGACCACTTGGCTTTGAAATAGCGCTCGCGATCCGCGCGGTTATTTGGGTCTAGACCTTGATTGCGCATCTTCCCTGAATGATCGCGCATAATCCAGACATTCGTCACCTGAATCTGTCCCATGCGGTCATGGAGCTTCGTATTCTCTTGGCAAACCTCCAGCGCGTGTTGATATTGAGGTGTCGCTTCATTGCCCGCGAGATCCACGCCTATTTCCCATTGCCGTGCAGAGGCGCGTAAGATTTCCTTGCCGTCAATGCGAAGAGTCCATTCGCCCTCCTTTAGTCCATAAAGGGACAAGGCTTCTTGATTGAATCGTGCGGCGGCGGCTGAGACGACATCGCGCGCGATAGTTGCCTCGGGATCAACTACCCAAGGGAGCGACTTCTCTAACACTGTAAAGGCGACTTTATCTTCGCCCCAAGCAATATCTGAGACCGCGGCATTTCGTGCGCCAACGACGCGTCCTTCTTGCAACTTAATATCCGACACGACGCGCGAAGCATTTTGCGCTTCTAGAAAACGAACTGCCATCAAGAAATGGATGGACGTGTTAGGATGGATGCGGTCGCCCGCGAATATAACGGCATCGTTCTTTGTGCGCACCAGCCGATAGAAGTCATTAATTGCGGCGTTTTCATCAACTAGCGTCGCGCCTTCTTTCTCTGCGAGGTTTGCCACAATTTCTGCCGCGTTTACGAGACCTCCATTCGCGCCTGGATATTCACAGTAGGGTTTAGGCAAGATAGCGACATCATCAAATGGTGTCGGGGTCATGAGATAAAGTCGCACGTTTGGGAGTCGCTCTTTTAGTGCGTCCACGAGAAGCGTCATATTCTTCTCATAGTCGCGCAATCTTTGGGCACGCGCGGCGACCTTCTCGGGCGTCGCGTTTGTACCATATTCACGAAAGCCGAAGTCGTTCATACCGAATGAGACGACGACCGTATTGGGTTTTCGTGCGACGACTTCAGGCTCTAAGCGCACCCGCCGCGCATTATCCGCGTTGTCACCGCCCGAACCCGCGTTCACGAACGAGATTTCTCGTTCAGGGAATCGCGTCACATAATAGAGAATAAGCGCACGGTGCCACTTGCCAATGTCGGTTATGGAGTCGCCAAAGAAGCAGACGCGATCGCCATTCTGGAATGTGGTTGCCGCGGAGCAAAGGCTGAATGTCGCCAGTAAGACGGCTAGGGTTAATTTCTTCATTGCTAAACCTCATTAAAGGAGCACTAACTCGCAGGCATCAATCCAGACTTTCGCGGGGACATCCAGTCCGCGCGTCGTAATCTTAAAGTCGATATGGATATTCTCCGTCCCGACAGGCAAATCAATGTCGATAATGTCGCGTGGCCCTGGATCGCTCTCGCGGCGCTCTGCACCTTGCCAAGACCATGTATCGCGCACTTTGTAGTAGACGGCCGTATTTAAAACGCGCCCTTGCGCACTCCGTGCCCACGCCCAGACTGCCGCGAACGCGCCAGGGTTGCCCTCCGCTTGGCGATTCTCGGGCTTGAGTCCCTCCGAGCGCATGAATAGCCGTAGTCGTGCTTGCCGTCCTTTCTCGCGTATTTCAGCAGGCAATGTAATGGTCTGCCCCACCGAGACATGTTCATGGGTTTCAATATACAGCGACTTCTTGCCCGTATACGCGATATCCGAATAGTCAACGCGGTCGCCCTCAGGGACAATATCAAACGACCAAACGCCGCCCTGTTCGAAAGAGGGATCTTTCAATAAGTTCTTGCCGAGCGGCACAAGCATATCGCCCCATTCCGCAGGTTGAAGAGTCGCTTCCGTCGTCAAGTCCGCCGTCATGCCCGTCTCGCGATTGTAGCGATAAAGGCGCAATTCGCGTCCGCCCGCAGGCCCCGAGAATACAACGCCCACATCGCCGCGGAGAACCATCGGATAGTCCTCGCTCGGTTTCGCGTCCAGCCCCAACTTCGCGAGGGGGACGCTTGCCGCTAGCACATAACCATTCTTGCGACGCGTAATCTTAACTTGCGCGTCTTCAAGGAGCGAAATACGGTCAATTGTTGCCGCCATGAGTCGCTCGGGCTTTTCTGCACGCGGACTTGTCACGGGCTCAAATAGAACCGCGACGGGCTTACCTTGCATTTCAGAGAACAAGAGCCGCTTATCGCCGAGCGCGGCAGAACGCCTCCCCGAAGGTGCAGTCGGCGAGGCGGCGAACATAAAGTCCACGCAATCGCCAGAGATGAAGAGCGTGCGATAATCTGTGCCGTTTTGCAACATGGGCGACGGGTCCTGCACATCCGCGACGAGGCGCAAAAGCCCCGCGTCCCTATCGAGCGTCGTACTAATCTCAAACGAACGCCCCTTGCCGCCGTCCATCTTAACAGGCGTACCATCAAGGACAATTACACCTTGGGGTGGTTCACGGCGTGTGGGCATCGTCTCAAGTTTCTTCGCGGCACTTATCTCCGAAGCCGTCACCGTAACGCTCCCCTCAAAGCGTTGTGCGCCCTCAAGTCCCTTCACGCGAAAGACATGGTGCGCCTGATTCGCGCCATTAACAAGATAGGGCGTGCCCGTCTTATCCTGCGTATAATAAGTCGCGCTTTCGCTCCAAAGTGCCGCGGGACCGAGGGTTGTTTCCTCGCCAAAGGTGCCGACATAGAGTCCGTCTTCAGTAAAGAAATACGGACGATAATTCCACCACCAATTCCATGTGAGAATGACGCGCCCAAGCCCAGGAATCTGCCACTCGCCATTGATGCCCGACGCGGCAAAGTCCGTCTTATTCGCGCTCGTCGCCGCCGCCCATTCCCAACGCAACTTGCCGCTTGGGTCAAGCGCAATAGCCGATGTACGCGAGCTCATCTGGCAATGGTGCGAAACGCCGCCAACCGCGAAGACATTGCCGTCATCCGCCGTGTAAACGCCCGAATAAAGCGAATTGCAGGGTGTCTTGGTGAAATAAATCGGCTTCGCGTCATTAATGTCGTACTCGGGACCATTCGCGCTCCATCCACGCGAGACTATCTTCATAATTACATCGTAGTCATTCGCGAAGGACGCGAAATGCCCCGTACCGTCCGCGGCAAATAGTGCGCCCCAGCCATTATAGTACTCGTACTGCACACCATCGGACCACTTACCGCTGCGCCCAAGCGTCTCATGCCAACGCATTTCATCCGCCTGCACGAGTCCATCGCCATTCTTATCAAACCACGAGTAGTTATCGCCGCCTTTGCCGCCCGACTTACCCGCGTGCCCACGGAAGCATTCTGGGCGAACATTCCGATAAAGGTGGCGACCGATATCCGAGTCCCAGCTAGTAAGCCCCGTACCGTCATCCGTCACCATGGAGTGGAGTCCGCCAACTGCCGCGCACGGAACATAGATGTCACCTTTGCGCTTAAGCCAAACCGTCACATTGCGTCCGCCAATGCAAATAAAGTCGCCGAACTCATTATGGACGGTTTTAACGCCGGTGCCCATGCAACTGGCACCATTCGGCATAAACGGTTGGTCAATACTCAAGCGGCGGAACTCCGTCGCGATGATTTCGGACTTGCCCGTCTTCGGGTCTAAGGAGTACTTGCAACCGCCTGTATGGAAAGTGCCAGGCTCGTCGGGGTCAATCCAGAAGTTAGACATGCCACCATAGGGTGTGGGGCCTAGCCAATGGCGCTTAAAGACACCCGTCGCCGCGTCCCAGCAACTTATACGCTTGGGGAGCATATCCGCCTCAGCGACGAAAAGTGTACCCTCACGCGTTACGGCGAGTCCATGCGGCAGGAGCATACCATCAAACTCGAAGCGCCCAACCCACGGACGACCCCCGACTTTACCAATCTCACCCCGCGGCGCACCGTCCGCCGAAAACTTGCGCACCTGCATCCGCTCGCGCCAATCAGAAATGTAGACCGTCCCCTGCGCATCGGTTGTGAGTGCGACAGGTGCCTGAAGTCCTTCAAAACCCTTAAGAACTTTTACCTCCGCGGCACTTTCCGCCTTATTCCATGTGACGCGGGCAATCCGCTTACCGCTAATCGCGAGAACTTCGTTATCCCCTACGCGGCAAAGTCCCGCGGGCGCGGAAAGTGCGACTGAACCCCGCAATTCTAAGGTTTTCGCGTCATAAAACTCAAGGCGATTATCCGCATGTTTTGAGACGACGAAGACATCGGGTAGCGCGGCGAAACCAATCGCATTATCCGACTCGCCCATATCAAAGTCGAAATAGCGCGGTTGCCCAATGTAATTCTCGGGCGCGAAGTCCTTCTTGGCGATTAGATCCCAAAGCGGACGCACCTTTTCTTGGTAAGCCCACCGCTCGCCCAGCTCCGTTTGGGCATGCTTCGCCGAAAAGTCAACATAACGCCCTGTTTTCGCGTCATACGCGATAAGAATGGCGCGTCCGAGGGCATGTTGTTTTGTCTTTAGCCCTGTCGCCTTTTCCCATGCCTTCTCGGCGGACTCGGTCACGGCAATTGGGCCCGAATAAAGCGCATAGACGCGCCCATTATAATAGGAGAGCGAAACGCACCGCGGATAAAACGGCTCACATACGCCCCAAATGCGCTGTCCCTTCGCGTCAAGCGCCATAATCGCGAAGCCCTTTTCGCTACCAGGCGCGGCAACAAACACCGTCTCGCCATCCGTCGCCACAGCCTGTGGCGGGGCTTCATCCGAGAGGAAATCGCCGCGGTTATCGGCGGTTGGCCAGGGTGGGTTGCCGGGGTTCCCGAGCGTATAGAGGTACTCGCATTCGACACCTCCCGTAACGAGTCCGCGCAGCTTATAGTCGCCTGGCGCAACATATGCGCCAAATTGGTCTTTTAAGTCCCAATCAACTTTGTTTTCGCCCACCCCACATGATTCGGACTTTAGGAGCGTACGAAGGAGGTGCCCCTCTGCATCAAACACCCCGAGGGAAATCGCACCCTCTTTCGGACTCTTAAAAGTCGCCGTTTTGGCGGGTGGTCTATCAAAAGCAAGTGCCGCGTAAAAGGCGAAGTGGTTGCCCGTCGCGTTCCACCAAGGCTGGAAGGTCATCCGCCGTGACTTGGTGTTACTAGTGCCACCAATTTCCGCCCAAGGGAGGGCGAGCTCCATCGTATAGCCGCGCTCCCATGTGCCAAACGCGAGCTCCCCGCCACGCGAAAGCATATCCCGCCGCGTGGGGTCTTGGACATCCTTCGTGAGTGCCGGACCCGTGGGCGAAAGCCAGGCGCAAAACGACTCGGACTTTCTCCCCTCCTCATCCGCCGTGAGGCGAATTTGTAGGGCATCCCCGCCGCCATAACCTGCGCCCGTCTCAGCCATCGCGGAATTGATAGGCTTATTATTCGGATACGCGAAGCGCGCGGCAATATAAAGGTATTTATCATCATACGAAGTCGCCAAGTCCACCGCATACCTTGCGCCAATGAATCCCTTCAGAATTGAAGTAGAGACAAACGCGTCCTTAGACCAGTCACTGAGGTCACCATCCACACTCCGCGGCACTTTCGCGGCATTTAGGCGCGTTACATCCTCACAATCCACGGTAACAACGGACTTTTCTTGTGCATTTTCTTCGCCAAGCGTAAGCCGTCCCCATTGTTTCGGCGAGGGCAAATGGGTAATAATTGAGAATTGCGGCGCGGCAGTTAGCGCGGCGAATGAGGTATGGACGCTTGTTTTGCGCTGGGGCTCGGAAAGCGTAAGCAGATTTTCACGCGTCACCCCTGTCCACGCGAGGTCAAACACGACACGGACTTCTTCCGTCGGCATTTGTGCGGCACCGAAACTCTTCCAGGGTACCTTTACGCTTAACCCCGCCTTGCCGCCAATGGGTTTACTGATATACTTACCATTCGCGCTTACGATAACAGCCCCCGAGAGCTTATTCTTCTTACTCGCAGGTTTTAAGCTTATATAGAGGTTTTTAGCGTCATAAGAAAGTGCCGCGTCCGCGGCAGCTTTGCTATAATCTACCGCGGCACTTTCACCTTCGGCGGCGACTAAAAACGCGCCTTCGGACTCCTTTACTGCCCGCAAAGTCTGGACGACCTTCGGCTTCGCCCCATATGGTACACGCAATTCGCCCAAGTACTGGACTTGTCCGTTGCCGCCCGTGGCGGAACCCGCGCTCACCTGTAGTAGCGCCCCCAAAGCGAGCGCTACTACCATTATCCCCAACGACCCTTTTAACTTTATCATCTTTTATACTTTCTAACTATGTTACTTGACCATGATTATTGTGCCATTGCGCGGCAGACGCACTTTTAATTGCTTCGGATCATACCCCGCCTCGCCTTTTCGCACGAAATGTGCGCCCTCGGGCAAGTCCAATTGCAAGTCGTCTGGTACGGTAATGTCATTTTCTGCCTGCACGAGGACGACCCGCGCGACCTTATTCCGCGGCGACATCGTTACACGCAACAGGGGACGCGTCTCGCACTGCGTACCAAAGTAGAAGTTCTTTACCTGAATCGGCACATCTTCGTACCCTTCCACTGGCACATCAAACGCGAGGTAAGAATCGCGGTTAATGCCGACAGAGTTGCCCGTAATAGAAGGATGTGTCCCCGCGAGCGACAAGCCACAGCCATGAGGGATAGTATAATCGCTACCGCCGATGTTCAGTCCCGAGCCAACAACAATCGTTCCATTTGAGACGACGACCGTGCAGTCATTTGTGTCTGCGCCTTGGTCACCCCAGTAGACGGTATTGACCTTAAAGGTGCCGCCGTCTTCCACAATAAGCCGCGCCCCACTCGCGCCCGCACTAGGTACGGCGACGAGTTTATCAAGGGACATATCAAGTTCGCTCCCTTCGCCGGAGACGAGAATCGTACCGCCCTTAGCCTTGCCACCACCCGCGACATAGTGGTTACCTTTGTCTAGCCAGAAGTTCGCCTTACCGCCATCCCGCACCGCGAAAACATTACCCTCACTCTCCCTCTCCGACACCACCAAAGTGACATTACTCGTCGCGAGTCGTCCACCCGCGCCAATTGTTAGCGCATTGTACGAGCCATTCACGCCGACCTTGATATAGACATTCGTCGCGGCGAAAAGTCCACCATTTATAACATCAAACTTGCCATAATGTCCACTACCACCAATACAAGTCTCTACCGTTGGCGCGTAAGTGCCGCCGTCCACCGTGAAGTAGGCGTTCGTGCAGTCACTCCCGACACCCATCTGCACAGTGTAGCCCGAATGCTTGAAAGTAGCATTCTTGCCAACATAGACGCCATTTGAAACGCCGCTAACCATCCAGAACTCGCCGCGGCTCTCCCAAGAAGCACCGTCCAAAATCTCAAGGCGCTGGTCATCATCGCAAGAGCCACGCGCCATAAAGAAGCCGCATTGGCTCGCCTCGCTATCAAGAAGCACCTTCGTTCCCTCACCCGTGACGCGCACGAGGTTCCCCGCGAAGTTGTAATCAGGTATCCGCTCAAGAACCGTAGTCGTACCCTCCACAGAAGAAAGGTAGTTGCCAATGATGAACGCGTTCGTCTTGCAGATAAACTCTGCACCATCCGCGACTTCCAGCGTGTTTGACCCCGAATGCCAGCCTATCGTCACACGGTTGTTCCAATTAAGGTTGCCGTCCACGACGACCTTCGTACCCTTACCCGCAAT
>CAVCAF010000101.1:0-7779 GCA_963600185.1 Azospirillum sp. 51_20
CGTTGATTATGCCGCGCGTTCGTGGTATAATATTCTTATGACGCATATGGAAAAGAAAGACAACCTCTCCGAGAAGGCATACGCCTTTTTGACGGATCTCTTAACACGCGGCAAATTAAAGCCCGGACAAAAGCTCTCAGAGCCTTCGCTCGCGGCAAGGTGTGGCGTGAGCCGTACGCCTATGCGCGAAGCCGTCCGCCGCCTCGTAGAAGAAGGCATACTCTACCAAATCGTCAAGTCGGGGACTTATGTGGCGGGGATTGGCGTAAGGGAAGTCTGCGACGCATTCGAGATTCGCTCCGCCATCGAGTCCACCTTACTCGCGCGGACTGTTCCTAAGCTAACGAGGCAAGACCTAACGGAACTCGACCGCCACTGCAAGCACATGTATAACGCAATCTGTGCCATGCGTAAAGCCAAGATGTCCATTATGACGGGCAAACCCGAAGCGGATTTTCTCGCCGCGGATATCGCCTTCCATCACCTATTCTTACGGGCGAGCGGCAACACTCTCGCGGAAAAGTTTATCGCGAACGCCTACCGCCGCAACCAGTTCTTCGGCACCCACTCCCACCAACGCACCCTTCGGCATGTCGCGAATGCTTGGCGGTACCATTGCGAAATCTTAAAAGCGTGTAAGAATAAGGACGCTTCCGCCGCGGTGTTCTGGCTCAAAAGCCATATCGCGAGCTCCCAACGCGACGCCTCCCTCCTCAAAACCTCCCACCCCTAAACAATAAACGCGCCCACAATTCTGGACGCGCCTAAAGTTTACTTACATTACCGCTTAGCTTATTCGCCAAAGAGGTCATCGTGGGTTCCTGTATCAATAAGATACAACACGAGTGCCTGCTCTATCTTCTCATAAATAAGCAACCAGTCACCCTTGCGTCCGTCAATATGGCACTCTCTTTGCCCAAGGCGCTTGCCTTTTAAGGGATGGTCTTTATATTCGACTGGTAGGGACTCCCCTGTTTGAAGAATCGTGACTACCACATCCAAAAGAGAAAGATCAAGTCCTCTCTTCGCCGCACGCTTTCGCGCCCGCTTATAAGCCGCCGACTGAAAAACCGCGTACTTCATACGAGGAGTGTATCCTTATTCATGGCGTTTACCTCGGCTTGGTTTTGTGCGCCTGCCGAACGCTTAAAGGTTCCGTTCGCAATTGCCGCCTTTAAGGCTTCTATCGTTGGGTAAAGGCTTGGGTCTAGGTCTTTACGAATAGCATAGCAATGTGGGCGCAGCCGAACTGGAGTTGCGCGGCATTTATAGCTAGGCTCGCTTATTTTTACTTTTGCCATACTAACCTCACTTTTGCCTTACATTATACATTATCGTGCCCGAATAGTCAAACAGAAAGGCGAAATGCTTAGTGCGCAATTCGCCTTGGGAGTATGAATGGTGTTTTGTTAAAGGGAAATCTGTCGCGTTAGTCGAAGGTGAAGAGTGCGGTTGCTGTGCAGTTTTCGGTCGCGGTTGTGCGTGCCCAATAACCACTTAGCGCGCGCGGCAATTCGACTGTTTTCTGCTCGCCTGCTTTCAACGCGTAACTGCCCGCCTTAACCCAGACACCCCAACCCGTAACATCAACTTCCAGTGTCACGGTTGTCGCAACATCTGCCGCGAGGGTCAAGGTCTTCTTATCAAAGCCATTTATGAGGAACGCGTCCGAAGGCTCTCCCGCGTGCACCACAGTCTCTCGCCAAGGACCACCAAAGCCCACGACTTTTCCTGCGCCCCAGAAGTCATCTATCGCCATAAGCCTTACCTCGCCTGGCAAGGAAAGCGCGAAGAGTCCGCGCCAAGAAGCGTAATCGACCAAATCGCGGTTATGGGTCGTCACTGGACGCACCCCCGCGAAGCCGTGCGCATTTTCCGCGGGCAACTCATAGTAAATGCCACCCGCGTTAAAATGGTCGCGCTCGGTGCAAACTTCGCGGCAGACGCGTCCGTTCGCGAAGGGTTCATGCCGCGCGGTGCCATACGGCAAACGCCACCGATTGCCCGCGTCGTCCACATAAAGGATGGATGAGGGTTCATACTGCAAGACATCTAACCGCAGGGGTGCGTCCGCGGCAACTGCTTTCGCCGCCGCGGGGAAGTCCGTGAGCGTAAGTGCCGCGTCAATCTTGTAGCCCTTCTCACCCATAACGGAAAGCGAAAGTACCGCGGGATCTGCCGCGTTCACATGTAAAAGCGCCCTCTCTCCCTTACCCAGCGCAACTTTCTTCGCAGGGAGCGCGTCAAAAGTATTCACCGCGCGCGTATCTTTCGCGCGATAGCAAAGTGCCACGGTCGCGTTTCGTGTAGCCGCCTCCGCAATAAAGCGCACCCACTCCCCCGAGAGGAACGAAAGGTCATTGCCGCCCGCATGAAGCGTCCCAACCGCCTTCCAGTCGCCCGTACCTTGTGCGTCAACCTCCACGGCGTAAGTGCCCTCGCTTACCCATGCCCACTTGTAGGAATAGCCCGCGAGAAGATGGGGCGCGGAAGTCTCACCCGCGGCAATATCTGCGCGGTGCCAAACGACCATGTTGCCTATCGCGGGGCCCATACGGTCGAGTTCCGCCTCATCCACAAACCGCAGATTCGAATGACTCTTCGCGGGGCCTTTAATCGTGCCTTTTACGGATCGCTTATTTAGGAACTCGTTGCGTGCCGAATCATCACATCCAAGCACGACTTTGCCTTGCCATTCACAGAAGTCGCCGATTACCTTCAAATAATTCGAGCGCGGACGGATTCCCCTCGCCTCTCCAGGACGGAAGTCCGCAGGAAAGCGCCAGAATGTACCATGCATCGTCGCGAGAAATGTCTCAGGGTCGCCAATTTCACGAATACGCGGCCACTCCGTATTCCAGCCATGTGCCCCATCATAGGCATGGGAACCCTTTGGCAGGCGGTAGTCTACCCAAGTCGTGCCGTTCGTCGTCACACTCAAAATCACGCTCTTCGCGTCCCACCCCATTGCCCAAATCGGATTCGTATTAGGGTGCTCGTTGCCGTAAATGCCGTCCCGCGTCGTAATATCCGTGAATTGGTTTGGGCGAATCAGGTGCCAATTTTCGGCGCGTTCGGGGCTCCACCAAGCGAGTGCCCCCGCGGGGATCGCGGGATTCTTCATCGCCTCCTCGCAATACCAGCCATTATTCGCATAAAAGACGCGCCCAAACCCCGAGCAAGTGCCCTTGCCGTGATAGCCAAAGAGTTCCGAAACTTCGGCCGTATCCCAGCCAAGCGGCGGTTTAACCCCAAGGCGCTTAAAGAGCCCATTAAACGCCGCGGCATTATGTCCATCACGGATAAGGGTGCGCGTCTGGAGCGTGTTCACATCTAGCTCATACAACGCCTCTTCCATATCCGTCACATAAATCTTGTTCGCGGGATCCGTCAAGTGCCGCGCCGCACCCGTAAGGCGTCCAGGCATCGTGTGAATCGGTATCGTCCGAACCTTGCCCGCGCGGTCAATGAGATAGGTGCCTATGAAAAGTTGCCCTGATTCGCGATGGATAAGGCGGTTCGCGTGCGTACCGCCAACGGACTCTGGACGCGTAATTAGCCGCTTATCTGGCGTGATTTGGTAGAGTTTATCACTGCTCCCGATGGGACAATGTGGACCATAAGTAACAACCCAAAGCGACCCCGCCCAGGGCACTACCGCTCCCGTACCACATTCTCCCTCGTCGTTATAGTAGGCGAGCGATGGGAATACACCACTAACAGATAAAGGTTCGCTCCTAAGCACACACGCGGCACTCCAGGCGAGCCCTAACAAAATAAGTCTACTCTTCGCTTTGTTCATGCACTCCATTATACCAAATCTAGGAGGGCGGCTACAACAGAAAGCACCCCTATTTACGCAACCCAATATCAAGAAAATTGCGCAATACGGCACCTCGCGCTCGAGATGATTACTAGAGCGACTTAGAAAGGGGTGACATCAAGGACGACTTCGCCGCCCGCGGTGATTTCCGCTGTCGTGAGCCAAAGGCGATTTAGGGGTCGTCCATTTAGGCGAACGCCGCGGATAGCGGTTTCCCCCGCTTGTGCATTGGGGCAACTAATCGTAAAGGTCTTACCTTCGCCGACACTGAGAATACTCTTCTTAAAGAGTGGGGTACACAGATACCACTTCCCGTCCCCAGGGCAAAGAGGATGGATTCCGATAGCCGTCAAAACATACCATGCGCTCATCTGCCCGACATCCTCATTACCGCAAAGTCCGTAAGGTCCTAACCCATACGCGGCGCGGCGGATGCGATCGACCCAGCCATTTAAACGCGCAGGAGTCTCCGAGAATGCCCAGAGGAACGGCAAGGTATGGCAGACTTCATTGGGATGATTATAGGCGTTATTCCACCGAAAGTCCGCGGGGACTTCCGCGAAGAACTGCTCAAGTTCCTTCGTAAAG
Source organism: Azospirillum sp. 51_20 (assembly GCA_963600185.1). Taxonomy (GTDB): domain Bacteria; phylum Verrucomicrobiota; class Kiritimatiellia; order RFP12; family UBA1067; genus UBA1067. The sequence goes on from CAVCAF010000101.1 coordinate 4,412, forward strand.
CGTGCCTTGCCGCCCATGAGGCGGATAAGCCCCGCGACATCATGCGGGACGAACCAGCCTTGTTGCCAAGGGTTGGACTCTATACAGCCCTGACCGTAAACTTCACGCCCTTCCCACTTAAGCCAGTCGCCATTTGCCGCGTGGGCACGCATCCAGCCAACTTCCGTTGACCAGCTATTCGTGTAGGCTTGGGCATAGTCATAATAACGCCGCGCAATTGCCTTCTCGCCCATAAGATCCGCGAGCCTACCACACGCCCAATCGGCGTAGGCATACTCAAGGGACATCGAGAGCGACTTCGGCTTATACCCGAGGTTCCGTGGGTTTGACTCAACTTCGAGTGTCTTTTGGGCAAGTTCCAGCGCGAGTTTCGCGTCGAAAGAGCGAATGCCGCGCTCATACGCCATAGCCATAACGGGGATAATCGGCTGACCGACCATGCACCCCGAACTGCAACCGAGGATATCCCAGCGCGGCAGAGTCTTTCTTTGCCCCGAGGTAACCGTCGCCATCATGGAGTTAATGAGGTCAGAGACGACATCTGGACGGATTAAGGTCAGAAGCGGCATTTCGCTACGAAAGACATCCCAGCCCGAGAAGACGGTTCGTTTTATGTAGCCCTTACCAGGCCCCACATCGCGCGGGTCAATCATCGCATGATAAAGAGCCGTCGCGAAAATTGTGCGATCGGCGAGCGTGCCGCCCTCGACTTGGATAGCCCCAAGCGCCTTCGCCCACGCCGCATGTGCCGCGGTGCGTGCCGCGTCAAAGTCAAAGCCCTTGGGCGCGGGAGGAAGTGCCGCGAAGTCAAACGCGACATGCAAAACGACGGCCTCACCTGCCGAAACGGGGAAGCGCACGCGGACGGTGTGATTCGTCTCGCCGCCCTCCTCCTCTATCGTATCAAGCGTCTTCGAGCAAATGCCGCGGTAGTAAAGCGTGTAATCTACCCCACCATCGCCGCGTCCCCAGCCTCCGTCGCGGTGGTCGCAGACTATCTCGCCCTCGAACGAATGGGGACTAGTCACCCGAAAGGTCTGGCGTCCGTGGGGCTTCGCACGCGAAAGTTCGCCAATTCGCCGCGCTAAGTCAATCGTGAACGCACCCTCACCGCCCTTCTCATAAGTAAAGCGCAAAAGCCCCGACCGTGCCGAGGCCGTCATTTCGGCGACGACCCCGACATCGGCTAAGCGCACCCGATAGTAGCCCGCCTCAGCCTTCTCCTCATCATGCGAAAAGCGGCTCTTTGGGAGAGCCCCTGGACGCACCTGAAAGTTGCCGAACTCCCCATACCAGCCTATCCCGCTCATATGCAGGAAGCTAAAGCCTTCTATCGTTTTATGCGAATAGGAGTAGCCAGGCCCATTATCCCCGCCCGTAATTGTGTCGGGCGAGAGCTGAACCATCCCGAACGGCGTTGCCGCGCCCGGGAAGGTTTTGCCGAAGCCATGGTAAACCTCATCGCCGCGCATCTTTTCCGCTTCCTCAGGATATGTCACCGCCCCAATCATGGGGTCAACGCAGTCCACGAGGGGTTGCGCGGCTATTAGGCTCAACGGCAACGCGAGCGCGGCACTTAAGGCTTTAAGGCGCATAGGGAGCGAGCAAAGGCTTACCAAACCATAATGACGCGCTCGTCCTTAAGGCTGAAGAGAGCCTCGCCCTTGACCGCATGGGTCGGGGTGAACTTAAGGTAGCGCACATTCTCAAGGGGCTTCTCAAGCGTCACAAATTGCTCAACTGGGTTCGCGAGGAGGTTGCCGAACTCGCCACTCGCGATTGGGGCTCCCCAATTCTTGCCGTCCGTGCTCGCACGAAGTTCCCACTTATCAGGCAAGTTGCCGAGGTTATGGCGCGGATCGAACTTAAAGCCGTGCACCGTGGAGGGGAAGCGCCACTTAGCCACCATCTCACCTGCCGCATCACCCGCGGTAAGCGCGACCTCCACGCCCTTATTCACATAGTACTTGCGAAGGACTCTGTCGCCTGGTTCAGCAGGAACTGCCGCGGCATACCGTAGGGCGATGCGCGAAAGTTCCGCACCCTCACGGGCATCCGTCAAGACGATGCGGAAGTGCCGCACGGTTGTCTCAGGGAAGCGCTCCAAACGACGGAAGCCGACTGTGGCTGTATCGACGAGCGTCTTCCACGCACCGTTCTCCTCAACATCAAAACGCCACGCGAAGACTTTTTGTCCGTTCGCGAGGTTTTCCTTTAGGTCAACGACATTCACCTTAACGGGCTTCGCGAGTTCCAATTCGTAGGTGTTGCCCGTATGGGTCACCTTCGCGCCCGCGGCATAATCAACCGCGTTAAGCTTCTTCACATAGTCGCCGAACTCCTTTAGGCGCTTCACATCGTCCGCGTTGACGAGGCCTTCCCTATTGGGAGCAATGCCGAAGTTAAGTACGCAGCCGCGTCCAACGCTCAAAAAGTAGATGTCAACGAGTTCCGCGAGGGACTTCGGGGCATCCCACGGATGCCAGAACCAGCCGCCTTTGCGCAACGGCGTATCGCACTCAGGCGTTTCCCAATAGCCGCGCTCCGTCACATACTCAACCGAAATCGGCGCGTAGCCTGATTCGTTGCCGACCCAGCGGGACGAGTTGGGACCCTCGCCACCGAACGCAATCGCGTCCGGATACAACTCGTGCATCCTTACCAGCAACTCAGGCATACGGTAGTAGTCCCACGCCTTCACCTTGAGCTTGCGCGTCTCTTTCGCGCCGCCATACCATCCGTCGCCACCATTCGCGCCATCGAGCCAAATCTCCGAGATTGACCCATACTTCGCGAAGAGCTCCTCAAACTGCTTGTGGTAGTAATCAGGGTAAGCGGGGGTCGCGTAGATCGCCTGATGACGATCCCACGGCGAGAGGTAAACGCCGAAGTTCACGCCCTTCGCGTGGCACGAGTCAGCAATCAACTTCACGAGGTCGCCCTTGCCGTCCTTCCACGGCGAGTTCGCGACACTATAGTCCTTATTGTAGGGCGACGGCCAAAGGTTAAAGCCGTCGTGGTGCTTCGTGACCATAACGATACGACGGATTCCTCCCGCCATCATCGCGTCCACCCACTGGTCAGTGTCGAGCTTTGTCGGGTTAAACACTGAAGGCGGCGTATCACCATAGCCCCACTCTTTATCCACATAGCTGTTAGGCCCAAAGTGGATAATCGCCATAATCTCATCCTCAAGATGATCCATATGGCACTTCGAAGGCGCAACATTCGCCGCGCGTGACATCGCCGCATTCGTGCTAGCCCCCACAAGAGCGCAAGCAACCCCTAATGCCGCGGATAAAACGGTCTGTCTCATACAACAAGTTCCTTTTAATAGTTTAGATAGTCCGTATTATACCAAAAATGAG
>CAVCAF010000102.1:0-7472 GCA_963600185.1 Azospirillum sp. 51_20
CATTTATAAAGTTGTAATTCTCTTTAATTTCCAACTGCCAGTTTTCAAAGAACAATGTTGCTACCCTCAATCGGGCGAACGAGTGCATATTATAGCATATTTGACCGCGCCGACGCAAGGAGAAAGTTGCATTTTCCGAAAATAATCCGTTATCTTGCCAAAAAGTGCCGAAATGCCGCGTTTTTAGACGGACGCAAACCGTCCGAATCAACCCTAAAATGACGCGTCTAGCCTGTGCCGCTCGCCAAAGTGAGCTAAAAGTGCCAATAAAGCCCCCAAAACGAAGTACCACGCGAGGCAAAGGCTCCACGACCAAGGGGGTGTCTCACCATGTGCACCAGGAAATGCCGCGGTGAGGAAGGAAATCCCCGCCATAGCGTCCGCGAAGAGAACGGCGAGATTATTGAAGTACGCGGCGAGCACGGATGAGATATAGCTCGCGAGAAGTCCAACGCTCCCCGCAATAACCGCGAACTCTGCCGCGGGCACAAGAACGAGGTTTGCGACGAGTCCCCTTAGCGTAAAGCGTCCGAATGCGGATGCAACCAGTGGCACCCCCGCCGCCCAAGTGGCGAGCGTCAAAACGAGCAACTTTGTCTTTTTACCATAGAAGCGCGAAGCCCGCACACTTAAGATAAGTACGAGCACAACGGCGAACGAAAGACGACAGCCAATATTTTGCAAAAGCGCGGGATTCCAGAGATGCACCGCGAGGAATGTCGCCGCCCACGCGATAAGTCCATTCGGGGCACGATAGAAGATTGGCGCGGCGAAATAGATGCTCGCCATTGTCGCGGCGCGTATTGCCGAGGGACTCGCCCCCGTGAGAATAACATAAAGCCAAACGAGCGGAACGAGCACGAACCCCAGAAAGCGTGCGGGCACGAAGAATATGAGAAGCGCGACGGAAAGAATCTTCGCGACAATCATGACATGTAGCCCCGAAATCGCGAATACATGTATCGTCCCTGCGTCCGCGAAAGCACTCTGGGTTGCCCGCGGCAATTGTGCCCGCTCCCCAAGGATAATCGCCCGCACGAGCTTAAGCGATTCGGCGTCCGCCGAGACACCTATGCCCAAACGCCGCGAGAAGTCGCCGCGCACCTTGCGCAGAATCGTTGAAAGCGCGTAAGGGTCAACCGCATTGACGCGCTCCGCGAAAGTGCCGCGCCCCACTACACGATATGCGAAGCGTCCGCCGCGCTCGGGCTTTTCTGTATTCAGCCATCCCGCGCACCGCCACCGCTCCCCTGGGCGCGGCAATTCGCCGCCCTCCCACCGCGAAATGCGGACATTTACAGATGCCGCGCCAATATCTGCCTTAAAGAGGATGTTCGTCGTCCCTTTGCGTGTCGTCCATGAAGCGACATACTCAGGGATATCAAACTCTGCCTCAAGCGGTGCACCCTTATTCCAAATCTTGGCGTATTGAAAGATTTGTTGTTGGTCGGCGAGATACTGTCCCGTACGGGCAAAACCAAGAAGCCCACATATGAGCACGAGCCCACCGCGCATACGCCATCCGCAAAACGCGGTGCTAAGAAGAAGTGCCGCGATAAGAACAGTATAACGACAAGCCGCCGCGCCCGAGGGCAATGCGAAGGCTAGTCCCTCGCCTAGCGCAAGTGCCGCGCACAAAATTAGCCACTTACGCGCCATGACCTCCTTCTCAATATTCCGCAACGAGTATGGGGGCTGTCGCTAAAAGGAAAAGCCGAAGTTCCGCTTGGTCGCCCGCCTTGAAGGCAAGGTCGAGCTTAGAAAATTGTTGCTTAAGGTCATCCGTCGCCGTATAGAAGCCCGCTTCCACTTTGGGGGGTCGCATAAGTTCATAGGCTTTAAAGAGTTTGCCGTCTAACATCAACTCGACAAGGCAACTACGACGGTGGACAATTAAGACGAAGTTCGGACGGTTAAAGACTCTAACTGCTTCACCCGCACGCATTTCATCCGCGCTACGCCAATGATTAAGTTTAAGAAGTGCCGCGAGGGTCATGCCCTGTTCTTTGGCGACACGCTCGGCGGAATTGCCGCGGCGCGGCGTTATGCGTGAAGTCCAAGGCGAGTTCTCGTCGCCAAACATCCAGCGGAAGTTGAGCCGTCCGAGGCGCCTAATAAGAAGGTGGTCGATATCCGCGGCGGGATTGCCCGGTAGGGCTCTTAGTAATTCAATTGTTTCAACTTGACGAGAAAGGTCGCGATCGCGTTCCGCTTCGGTTAGACGCATAAGCAAATTACGCATCGTCCGTGAGCGGGACGCGAGCGCGGCTTTCTCTGGGGGTACAGCGGGCGGCAAGGCGGGAGCCGCGAGTGCCGCGGGGGGTGCTTTAGGCGCAACCTGGGCGCTCGCCGTTCGCTCCGCCCGCTCTTGGGCTAGCTCAGCGTCATTGGCGCTTAGGCGTTTTATGAGTGTTGCCGTAAACGAGATGAGGACGATTAGGACGGCGACGAAAATCAATATGCCGCGTCCCGAAGGCGCTTCATTCTCGCGTAATGGATCAAACTCAATACCAAACTTACCGCGCGCTAACGACATGAGACTCACCCTTTCTTATTTTGCCGCGCCCGCCACTTCGACGACATTCGAAACCGCGCTACGCAAAACCTCAACAACATTGCCAGGCGCTGTCTCGATACGGAAAGTCTTTTCCGTAGCCTCGACAATTGTGCCCATGAGACCGCCCGCGAAAACGACCTTCGCCCCTGCACGCAGGTTCTCAATCATTTTGCGACGCTCTTTCTCGCGGCGTTGTTGCGGGCGAATCATCATAAAGTAGAAGATCGCCAAGATCAGTAGCATCGGAACGAGCATTCCGAAGCCGGACTGTTGTTGCGGGGCGGCGGCGGGTGCCGCGCCCTCGACGGGTTGTGTCGTCGTCGCGGTCGTTGCCGCGGCGGGAGCTTGTGTTTCATTCATGGTTGGTTGTGTCCTTTCTTACTTGTTCCTTCCAGTCCACGAAAGAGCCGTCGGCGATCGCCGCGCGCATTTCTTCCATGAACCTGTTAAGAGCAAAAACATTATGAATAGTCAAAAGCCTGAGCCCGAGTATCTCGTTGCAGGCGAGGAGGTGACGGATGTAGCTACGCGTGAAGTTCTGACAGCAGTAGCATTCGCACCCTTCCTCAACGGGGCCTTGGTCATAAATCCACTTCGCGGCTTTTATCGCGACATTCCCATGGCGCGTAATGGCGGTACCGTGGCGGGCGATGCGCGTAGGGATAACGCAATCGAACATATCCACGCCGCGCGCGACGCATTCCGCCATCTGGTGCATGACCCCGAGCCCCATGACATACCGCGGCGCTTCCCGCGGCAGATAGGGGACGGATGCCTCAACCGCACGATACATTTCTTCCTCGGGCTCGCCCACGCTTACGCCGCCAATCGCGTAGCCGTCAAAGCCAATCTTGACGAGCTCCTCGGCGCAATGCTTGCGCAAGTCGGCGTAGACCCCGCCCTGCACAATCCCGAAGACGAGTTGCCCAGGCGCGTGGGGGCACTCCTTAGACCGCGCCGCCCAACGGATAGTTTGCGCGACGCTCTTCTCGGCGCGGTCGCGTTCGCACGGATACGGCAAGCACTCATCAAATACCATCGCGATGTCGCTACCAAGAATGCGCTGCATTTCCATGGACTCCTTCGGCCCCAAAAAGAACTCGTGTCCGTCGAGGTGCGAATTGAAGCGGCACCCTTCTTCGGTGATCTTACGCATCTTCGCGAGCGAGAAAACTTGAAAGCCACCCGAGTCGGTGAGGATGGGACCAGGCCATTTCATGAAGGAATGCAGTCCCCCCGCCGCGGCGATTACCGACGCGCCCGGACGCAACATTAAGTGGTAAGTATTGCCGAGGATAACCTGCGCGCGGTTCGCCACGAGGTCGCGCGGTTCGAGCGCCTTCACGGTGCCCAATGTGCCCACATCCATAAAAACAGGCGTTTTTATTGGGCCATGTGCGGTTTTCAGGAGTCCGAGACGGGCTCCTGAGCGCTGATCTTCTCTTATTACTTCAAAAGTCATATATATATTTTACCAAAAAATGGTTGCCTTTTGCGCAAAAATAATGTATCATAGTAGATATTTAAATGAAGGAACAGTTTTTATGACCAAGTTGCTGCACGTGTTTGTGTACATTTTTGTGGCTCTTTCGGGGGCTGCTTTATGGTTCGAATTGCAATTGAACGCCCAGCGTGACACGCTGGCGGATAGGGGTCGTCTGCAAGAAGACTACCTTATCAAGATTGCTAGCACCGTAGAAAAAGCCGAGCCCGACAAGACCGCGTCAACCGAACTGCGTATGGATGTCTCGCCAACTGAGGCGAAGATTGTCGACACGCCCGAGACCGAAAACCTGCTCGACGGCTACAAGTTCTATCTTGAGAAGCAGTCGCTCGAGACCTTCTCGTGGGGTATGCGCGAGCGGCAACAGTTGCGCGATGTCTACGCGACGGATGCCGAGGGTAAGCCCGTGATGGACGGTGGGCGTCCGCTTATGGATGGTCCCGGCACGGAGAAGGAGCTCTTGGAGCAACTCTTCCAAGCCTGCATCGCCCAGCAAGCGCGGCTTAACACAACGCGCGGCGAACTGAAGAATCTGCGTGACCGCTTTGAGCAAGCCGTAGCCGAAGTCAATAAGCTTAAGCCCGAACTTCGTCAGGCGAAAGTTTCCGCGGCGGAAACACTCGCAGCTAAGGAGAAGGTCGCGGCAGATCTCGCGACGATGGAAGCTACGCGCACGAAGCTCAAGTCTCAAGTGGACGACCTCAACGCCGAGATCGCGTCCCTTCGTGATGAAGCCGTTGCCGCGCGCGATGAGACCGATGCCGCCAAGGAAGAGCTCGCCAAGAGCTTAAAGCAAATCGAACAGCTCAAGCAACTCGCCAAAGACGCGCTCGCCAAAGCGAACGAGGCTAATGAAGGTGGCGCGAACACAACGACGGCGGAGTGCCGCCTCCCCGCGGGCGATAAAGGTAAGGTCATTGAGTCCGACACCGCGATGATGTTCGCCATCATTGAACTTACAAATGACGCGATGAAGGAACTCCTCGGCGATGACCTTAAGAAGCCCCTGCCGAAAGTTGAACTCTCGGTGAAGCGTCCTGGCTATAAAGGCGCGGCGGGTGAATTCGTTGGGCGCTTGCGCTTGCGCCAGACCGTTCCTGGTAAGAACTACATCATCTGCGACATTCTTGGTAACTGGGCACAAGGAGAAATCGAGCCTAATGACATTATCTTCGCCGATTAATTGGCGACTTTGGTCGCTCGGGGGTGCGCTTCTCGCGTGCCTCCTGCTCTCTGGCTGTATCGCCGACACGGCAGAAGATAGCGAACTGCCATGGTCCTCTAATAAGTCGTGGGAAGGTATCGCGCCTATCGCGCCGTCTATCATGAACCAGTACGACTAACGATGCTAGAAAATGTCACATTCGTGAACGAGCAAAGCGGCGTCCGTTTGGATGCCGCTTTATTCGCGGCGTTTCCGACGACAACCCGCGCCTTTGCACGCGAAGCGATTGCCCAAGGTGCTGTTAAGGTTAATGGCGTACTCCTCCCAAAAGGACGCCACCTTAGGGGTGGCGAAAAAATAGAAGTCGCCCACCTCGCCGAAACGGCGGATAACCTCGTCGCACCAAATGCCGCGATCGACCCGCATATCATTTACACCGATGACGCGCTACTCGGATGCGACAAGCCCGCGGGGCTCGCCGTGCAACCGCTCACCCATAATGAGACGACGACACTCATGAATGGCGTTGTCGCCCGCTATCCCGAATGCGCCCCCTTGGGGGATCGTCCCCTTCTCGCGGGTGCCCTCCACCGAATTGACGCGGCGACTTCTGGACTCGTCCTCGTCGCACGCTCTGCCGCGGCATTTGCCGCGCTACGCGAACAATTCGCCGCCCAGACGATAGAGAAGACTTATCTCGCGCTTGTGGAAGGCGCTTACAATGCCGCGGATACACTTGAGAATGACTTGGTGCATGATCCCTCCATTCCCTTCTGTCGCATGATTGACGCGTATAATAATCGACTTTGCGAGAGTGAGAAGCGGCGACTTAAGCCGCTACACGCCGTGACGCATTACGAACCCATTGGGCATACGCGTGTCGGGTGCGAAGACCGGACGCTCCTGCGCGTTACTATCTTTACGGGCGTCACGCACCAAATCCGTGCCCAGCTCGCCCTCTCAGGAATCCACATCGTGAACGACCGCCTCTACGGAGCCTTCGCTGTGGAGAATCAAGTCGGACACTGCCTGCACGCGTGGGCGGCGGCGTTTACTCATCCCGTCACGGGTAAGCCTCTCCGCTTAGAGACCCCGCTCCCCGCGTGGGCTAAACTCTAAGGCTCGCCTCGTCGCGTTAATTAGGCGTTCAGTAGCGCATCCGTACCAGGTTGCAAGGGGCGTCCACGCAAGAATGCGCCGCCGTCCATTGGTGCGCCGCCCTCAGGCTTAAGTTCCGTCAATAGAAGCGCCGTATCGCCACACTTCACGATGGGACCTGGCGGCAAAGCGTCCTCGCCCTTCTCACGCACGGTAGAAGCCTTAAGTATCGTGCCAGGCGCGGCACTTCGCCAGCTATCTTCCATCTTCTTCGCTATGCGGGCACGCAAAACGACGAGCCGCCCCGAATTGCCTTTGCGACGGAAGCGTTCCGGTAAAAATGTATAACACGCGGGCCACGGCGTATACGCACGAATCTTGCGTTCTATCTCCAGTACGGGAGCCGTCCAATCAATGAGCCCATCGGACTTCTTAAGCTTGCGCACATAAGTCGCGTCGCGTGGATCTTGCGGCACGCTGGGCGGTAATTGATTACTGCCCATGAGCTTCAGCGTCTTCGCGAGCGCAACACCACCCGTAATCGCGAGCCCTTCCATTAACTCACCGCCTGTCGCGTCCAAATAAATGGGCTCGTAGCGCTGATAAAGGATAGGTCCATCATCTAGTCCAGGTCCCATGCGCATAATCGTCACGCCCGTAACACGGTCGCCCGCGGCAATTGCCGCGACAACAGGTGCCGCGCCGCGGTACTTCGGCAAAAGCGAGAAGTGACAATTTATGCAACCAAAGAGCGGCAAATCAAGTAGCGGCTGTTTTAGGATTTGTCCAAACGCCACAACGACGATAATGTCTGGATTCCACGCGCGAATTTGCGCCATCGCCTCGTCGCCATTCACATTCTCGGGGGAAATGACAACGCCCCCCAGCCCATGCTCTAAAGCAAAGACCTTGCACGCACAAGGCGTAAGCGTCTTACCGCGCCCAGCTGGACGATCCGGCTGAGTGACGACACCTACGACATCCAACCCCTCCTCACGCAGAATCGCGCGTAAGCAAGTAGCGGACGCACTAGACGAACCCATATAGACTATTCGCATATTTCGCTACTATTATAGCAAATTTACGCCCATTGCGCCAAGGTAAATGGCTAAGCCCATTTCAATTGTCAAAGATCAAAGTAAAGAGGT
>CAVCAF010000103.1:0-7291 GCA_963600185.1 Azospirillum sp. 51_20
GGCATCGGCGCCACCGTCGTCTAAACGAAAATTGAGAATTGAAAATGTAGAATTGAGAATTAAGTTGTAAAACTAGCAATCATTTTCAATTTTACATTCTCAATTTTCAATTCTCTTTGATCTTTGACAATTGAATATTTAGCCGCGTTGCCTGTCCCATTATCTAGAGAACGGACTTTTCAATCGACAAACTGGGTGGCAGGGTGACAGTGAAGCTTGAACCCTCCCCGAGCGTTGATTCACAGCGAACCGTCCCGCCATACGAAGTCGCGATGGCTTTTACGAGCGCGAGCCCAAGTCCATTGCCTGGGCAATGACGACTAGAGTCCGCACGCCAAAAGCGCGTGAAGATATGCGGTATATCATCCGCCGCGATACCACAACCCGTATCCGAAATGACGAGCCTTACGCCGCCACTAGCGGGACGCGTGACAGACCACACAATGCGTCCTCCAGAAGGCGTGTACTTAATCGCATTTTCCGTTAAGTTGCCAAGTAGTCGCTGGAACTTGGCACGGTGTCCTGAATAACGAATCGGTTCAAGCGGCATGGCATAATCCAATTTTAAACCACTTTCTGCCGCGAGCGGACGGAACAAGGCGACCGTTTCTTCCACTAATGCGCCGACATCTAACGCTACACGCGGCGAAGCGTCGATCTTCGCGTCCGTACGCGAAATTTCGAGCATGACATCAATCATATCGAGCATAGACGCGGTCTCTTCAGTCACAACATCCGCGAGCGGACGCGTGGAGCCCCCTTCCGCCGCGGCACTTTCCGCGGCGAGTGCGAGCCGCGTGAGGGGCGTTCGCAGGTCATGCGCAATATTATCCGTTAATACACGCAATTCATTCAAGGTTCGCTCATTACGGTCGCACATAAGGTTAAATAGCCGCACGAGGTTCTCAACTTCCCGCACTTCACCATGTGCCGAAACGCGCCGCGACCAATCGCCCGCGGCAATTGCTTCCGCGGCGGACGCGATTGTAGCTAGGCGGCGTTCAAGTCGCGTACCAAAGAAAAAGGCACTCAAGCCCGCGAGGAGCGTTATCAACAAGAATGACCCACCAAGTACACCTAAGATGGCGAAGAAAAATGTCTCATGCTGTGTACCGTCTAGCGCGACAACAATAACCTTGCCATCTGGTAAGCGCGTCGCTAAACGCCGTAAGGCACAACGCCGCGCCCGCCCCATCGCGACAAGGGTGCGCTGGATATGTCCAACGCTGAGTCCACACGCGCCAACTAGCATCGCTTGCTGTATGGGCTTAGGTGTCGGTGTTACATGCACAATCTCGCCATGCGAACCCACTAGCATAACGAAGAAGCGCGAGGAATCGTGTTCCTCCGCGTCCTCATTCATATGCGTAATAAAGGACTTCGTAATAGGTTCGCCGCGTTGCTCCGCGGCATATTCCTCAACGAGATCTTGTGCCACACGCGTAAGTTTACGCGCCATCTGCCGCGTTAGATAGGAGTAAGCAAGCGTGCCCACAATAAGCGCGGCACCAAGCGAGACTAAACCACCCGCCAAAATGGCTTGGCTCACGAGGCGCGTGCGTAAACGGCGTTCAGGTTTAACGCGGCTCGAGCACATAACCAATCTTCCTTTCAGTATGCAGTAATTTAACTGCCGCGCCGCCGTCAATCTTATCGCGCAGACGGCAAACGCAAACCTCGACAGCGTTCGTATGCGGACTAAAGGAGTAGTCCCAGACGCGATCCAGAATCGTTGTCTTCGAAACAACGCGTCCGCGATTGCGCATAAGGTACTCTAGAAGCCGCGCTTCAAGGGGCTGGAGCGGTATTTTGCGTCCGCCGCGCGTCGCTTTACGCGTCACAGGGTCAAAGACGAGATCCTCTACGCGCAATTCATCAGGTGTCACGCTAGGTGTGGCGCGGCGCACAAGTGCCTGGACGCGTGCCACAAGTTCCGTGACCGAAAAAGGCTTCGCGAGGTAGTCGTCCCCGCCCGCTTCTAGCCCCGCGACTTTCGCTTCGACACTACCACGCGCACTAAGAAAGATGACAGGAACGCGCTTACCCGCGGCGCGGGCGCGGCGAATGAGTTCTACACCGTCCAACTTCGGTAGCATAACATCCGTCACAGCGACATCCCAATCGTCGCTCTGCAACAATGCGGCTAAGCCCTCTTCACCGTCCGCTGCGTGTACACAGGCGAACCCCGCCCGCGACAAGGCGGCGGCGACATATTCAGCCGTACGCGCATCATCCTCTATTATCAACGCTCTCACGAAAGCATCCTTTTTGTCATCAACTTTGTGGCTTCATTATACCATATTTCCCTTCGGGCAACAATGCCATTAAATGCGTGATGCTCTCTCAGCTGTCGCTCTTCACGCGCAATACGGACGAGTTCCACGAGTGAGCGAAGCATTTCCATCAAGCGCATTTTACTGCCTGGCACATCGCGCCAAACCTCAAGCGGAATCTCTCGCACACAGCGGCGCAACTCTTCTGGCTCCAGGCGCATGAGGAGTTCCACATCAAAGAGCCAACGCGAATGGAACGGACGCGCAAAAACGCGTGCGGCGAGTCCCCTGCGGAAGAGTTTCGCCCCACACTGCGTATCATAAACGGGCAATCGCGCGGCGAAACGGATGAGCCCATGCATAATAAAGCCCATTAACCCGCGGCTACCCGAACGGACGACTTGTGCGCCTAGATGAGGCCAGCGCGAACCAATTGCCGCGTAGCACGAGGAATCCGCCTGTAATGCCGCGACAAAACTCCGCAATTCGGTAAATGGAGTCGCGAGATCGGCGTCCCAAAAGCCAATAAAGTCGGCGGAGGTATGCGTAAGTGCCCAATTAACACCGATGCGCACGGCTTGCGCCTTGCCTTGGTGGCGTGGCAGATAGAGCGCCTTAATTGCCGCAGAAGAACGCTCAAGAAAGGCGAGCGTCTCATCCGTGCGATCGTCTGAACCATCGTCCACGAAGACGAATGTCAGCGACGGATAGTGCGTGAGCGCGTCAAAGAATGCCTCGGGGCGAAGCCGCGCATATTCGTTCCGACATGGGATAACGAGGGCTATTGTGTTATTCATTTACGGATCCTTTCTATTATTACATCTCCGTGCGCGGGTTTCGCGTGAAGAGAACCGCCTAAATAAAACTCTGCCGAGTAAGGCAAAGGCTCTTCCGACGAAAAAGTCGTCTGTGGCGGATACTTTGCCGCGAAGTCACGATAATCGCGCCCCGAGAGTTTGTCGCTGGTAAAGCGTCCGATTATTACCCCCCCAACGAGCACCACACACGAAATTGCCGCGGCGAATGGCAAGAGCCGAAAGACGCGCACGGCGGGAATACGTTCCGCGAGCCAGGCTGCCACGAGCGGAACCGCAGGCATAAGATATGCGAGCGGTACGCGTGAAGTAAGGCACCAAAACCCCGTAAGCGTGATTATCGCGAGTGTCATAAAGCTCGGGCGCATAAAAAACTTTGGCTTACCACGCCGCAAGAACGCGAGGGGTGCCCAAGGCAATGTGACGACGACAAGCCAAATAACCGCCATGCCTCTAAAAAACTCGCGTCCCGCCCCATAGCGATCGCCGTAGTTAGGGGTTACGAACCGCAGGAAGTTCTCATGGACGAAGAAGTAATTTAGAAACCCTGGCGTGCGCTCTTCGGCGAGAATATACCACGGCGCGGCAATTAAAAGAAAGAGAAGCGTCCCCGAGAACCAAGCATGGTGCGCGAGAATAGCCCACCGTCGATTAACGAGCGCGTCCACGAAAACAGGCAACCCAAACAAGACGAGCGCAACGGGTCCCTTTACAAGCATGCCAATCCCAAGAAGTGCCGCGATGGCGAGTGACAACCCGCGGCTCGGCATTTCATTAAACGCACGCTCAAGTAGCAACGCGCCTGCTACACAAAAGGTAAGCGCCATATCCGTCATGCAAAGACCAGATGTCGCAAAAAATGCCGCGCTCGTTGCCGCAATCGCGACCGCCGCCAAACCTGTCGCGGTATCGCGTCCGCGCTTAACCACCCAAAAGAGTATCGCAAGCACGCCTAGCGCGGCAATAAGGGACGGCAGACGGACGGCGAACTCACTCTCGCCCAAAACGCGGCAGAAGAGTCCGCCTAGCTGAAAAACGAGTGGTGGCTTACCGTCAAAACTCTGGTAGATGCCCCCATGGATAAAGTGCGGGACAAGAAAGTCACCCGTCCGCGCCATATTTGCCGCGAGAACCGCATAGCGCGATTCGGAAGGATCAAACACTGGCGCAACCATCATAACAGCGACCCGCACTGTAAGCAACGCGCCAAGAACAAGGACTATTCGTTTAATTTTCATGTCCATATTATAGCATCTGAGCCTTACCAAAACCTTTCGCCAAGATTACAATTTGGTAAGCTTCTAGCGCGACTTACCCATGCCTCCCATCTTTCAAAGTGGGGTTGAGCGCTAATTTTATTCAATTGTCAAAAATCAAAGTGGTAAGGCGAAGCGTCGCTGTAGCCTAGTCGCGAAGTTTTAACGCAAAGAACGCAAAGAGTTTTGACGCAAAGGGACGCAAAGAGCCTTACGCGTAAAGTCTTTGCGAACTTAGCGTAACTTTGCTATCTCTGCGTTAAAAAACGCAACTTGCTCTTTGACAATTGAATTAAAAGCGAGAGAAGCTTTGAAGAACTGGTGCGCCCGGTGGGACTCGAACCCACACACGTTTCCGCACGGGAACCTAAATCCCGCGTGTCTGCCATTTCACCACGGGCGCACTAAAATCATTTCTTCTGTAGCTTCTCCTTATGCGAGAGGAAGATTCTTACTTTCTCAGCGAGCGATTGTGCTTGCGGGTAATTGCCCGTCGTAGTCACTTTCGCGAACGCTTCGAGCGCGGCTTTCTGTGCGGAAGATAGGCGTTGCGGCACCTCAATAACGACATGCGCATACACATCGCCCGCTACACCGCCGCGCAAGGAAGGGATTCCCTTGCCATGCAAAACGAGAACCTTGCCGTCCGTCGTGCCTTCAGGAATGCGCACACTCGCGAGTCCCGCGGGTGTTGGGACATCCACAGAGCCCCCCAAAGCCGCTGTCGCGGGCGAGACATAGACCTCCACATGCAGGTCGCGTCCGTCACGCTCAAAAATCTCACTGGGGCGCACGCGTAAAAGCACATAAAGGTCGCCCGCGGCACCGCCACGCAAACCACCCGCGCCTTTACCCGCCAAACGCAAGCGCGAACCATCATCCACGCCCGCAGGTATCGTAAGTTCAATATGCTGGGGCTTAGAGATATGCCCTGTACCGCGGCACTTGCGGCAGGGACGGTCAATCATCGTCCCCGCACCCCCGCAGGTTGGACAGGTCTGACGCACTTGGAAAAATCCACTACCGCCAATCACGACACCTGAGCCACCGCAAGTCTTACAGGTTGAGCGCCCCGCACCATCCGCCGCGCCTGTACCATGGCACGCGTCACATTCCGTCGGGAGCGTAATATCAATTGTGCGCTTACTGCCAAAGACTGCTTCATCAAAGTCAATGGTCAGTTCAAAGGTCATATCATTGCCGCGCTCGGGTGCGTTGGGGTCTTGCGTGCGGCGTGTACGACCGCGTCCACCCGCGCCACCAAAGAAGCTAAAGCCGCCCCCTCCACCAAAGAGGGAACTAAAGATGTCGCCCAAGTCTTGGAAGTCCGCGCCATGCGAGAAGTCGCGATTGAAGTCGAATCCGCCAGGACCAAAGTTCACGCTATCGTGTCCAAATCGATCGTAGCGCTCACGCTTCTCGGGACTAGACAAAACTTCGTACGCCTCAGAAATCTCGGCAAACTTATCCTTCGCGCTCGGATCATCTGGATTACGGTCAGGGTGATACTTCATCGCGAGTTTACGATAGGCGGACTTAATCTGATCCGCCGTCGCATCCTTCGCAACACCCAAAACTTCGTAATAATCGCGTTTTTGCGCCATTTTCGCCTCTAATTCACCTTACTGTGGTTTACCCGACGAAACCACGACTTGCGCGACACGCAGAACCTTGCCCTTGAGCATCCAGCCGCGCTTCGCCTCATTCGAGACCTTACCCTCTTCTACTGTAGGGCTGGGCAAGTGCGCAATCGCTTCCATGCGCTCCGTATCAAGGAGGTTGCCGACGCTATCAAAGGGTTCCGCGCCATGCTCTTTCAGCGTCTTCGTCAGCGACTCAAGAACGAGTTTCACACCTTTCACGAAGGGATCGTCCTCTTTCTTGTCGCCCTCGGCTTTCTCTAGCGCAAGCGCGAGGTTGTCGACTGTCGGGAGAATATCCTTAAGGATATCCGCCTCAGCATAGCGGTAAGTATCTTCGCGGTCGCGTGCCGTGCGCTTTTTGAAGTTGTCAAAGTCCGCTAAGAGCCGTGCGTAGAGATCTTTCCAATCAGGCTCAGTGGGCTTAGCGGGGGCTTCCTCAGCCTTCGCCGCGCCCTTCTCAGCCGTCTCTTTAGACTCTGCCTTCTTAGCCTCAGCTTCTTCCGCGGCAGGTTTCGCGGTTTCGGTCGGCTCCTCGGTGAGAGCCGCCTCCGCCGCGGCAGACTTCGATTCCTTCAATTCTTCGCTCATTTACGCCTTAATCTGTCCCGCCTTAGCGAGCATCTTCGCTTCAACGCTCTGAATCTCGGCGAAGCCTTGTGAACTATGGGGGTTGAGCCCGTTGGAAGCTTCCATGGAGCTATCCGCCTCATTATAAATCGTAGCCTTAAGACCCTTGAGCGACTCAAAGAAGATGTTGCCCTTGTAGAGCCCGAGCGTCACTTCAGCCGTCGCCTTATCTGCCCAAACCTGAATTGCCGCACGTGCCGCCTGTGTCGCGGGGTCAAACCAGCGCCCGTCATAAATCTGGTCGCTGACGATGCGCGAGAGGCGCTCGAAAAGCACGGTTGAGCGGCGATCCATAATGCCTTGGTAGATGTACTTAAGTCCCCACGCGAGAACTTCCATACCGGGGGCTTCATAAACGCCACGGCTCTTCGTACCAATAATACGGTTCTCGAGCGCGTGCTTCATGCCGATACCATTGCGTCCGCCAATCTCATTCGCGGCGAGCATGATCTTATACGGGGTCATCTTCTTACCGTTAATCGCCACGCACCGCCCCTCAACGAACTTAAGGACGATTTTCTCGAGCTTATCAGGCGCTTCACTCGGCCACACACCCATCGTGGGTTTCACGATGCGCATCGAGGTCTCCATCGACTCCAAATCTTCCGCCTCATGGGAGAGCCCCGCGAGGTTCGCGTCGGTCGAATATTTCTTCTTCGTGCCGACGAAAGCGACAA
>CAVCAF010000104.1:0-6284 GCA_963600185.1 Azospirillum sp. 51_20
GACGCGCGTCCGAGAGAATCTTCGCCATTTTGGCATAGAACTCCGTGAACTTCTCGCACCGCCAAGTGACCCAGCGGTCGTAGGTATTGGCGCGAATCCACTCGTAATACGCCTTGCCACGCAGGGGGTCTTTACGGTCACAGGGCACTTTCACGCCTGTATCCTTCTCAAAAGCGTCAATAATGTAGTCGTTATAGCCATTTTTGATATCCCCCCACCATGCCGCACCGTCGCGGTAAAGTTGGAACGAGATTCCCTTAAACGACTTATAACGCTTACCCTCATTTACGAGTGCACGCACCATCTTCTCAATTTCCGCCTGGGTCTGCGGATGGAAGAAGTTCACGACAGCGGGGAAACTATGGTTAAACTTCTGTACAGGAAGCCCCGTATTCTGAATCGGGTACGGCGTAGCATGCAACGCCCCATTCGTAATCATCGCGGGTGTAACCTCAATATCGGGCGGATTCGGCATAAAGATGAACTCGATATTGGGCATAACATACATGCCCTCCTTCTCAAACTTCGCGTAGTACCCCTCTAAGTAATGCGGCGTATGCGTGCCTGGGCGCGGATCGTTCCCGGGCACAATGAGTCCCTTATACCATCCGCCCGGATAGGTTAGGATGTTCTGTCCGCAATAACGCATAATTGCCGCGTAGCGATCGATTTGCTCACTAAACGACTCAGGCGTCGCCATATTATACCGCATCGCCATCGTGACGGCGGGGTCTTCCCAGAACTGCCCAAACTGCCGCCCCATAGGATCACCCACACCCGAAGTCTGCACTTTTGTGACGGGCAATGCCGCGTCCGTCACCTCATAAATGCGCAACTCCGAAACTGCCGCGGGCGCAGACCTTTGCCACGACATGGCAATAAAGGTTAGGTCGGAACTCTTCCCCGTCCAGAAAAGGCAACGGTGATGGCGCATCTTCATTGAATTCGGCGCTTCCCCGCCCGTGGAAATACCCTGCGCGAAGGAATAGTCGCCATGGTCGCCCAATGTCTTCGTCTTACCCGAAGCCTGAATAAGGTAGTCCATCGAACGGAACTTGTCGTCGGGGTAGACGATATCTACTAAATAGAGCGGCTTATCAGTCGGCAAACTAAAGCGGAGCGCGAAGCGATCCATCTGATTCGCGCCTCCCTCCAGATATTTAACGCCCTCAAGCTCGCCCATGCGGCACTTACCAACCGCACGGAACTCGTTCGTGGAGAGTTTCGCGAGATCCGGCTTAATTACCTTAACAAGCTTCAAGTTGCGCGGCTCACCTGGTTTTGCCGTCGCGGGGAGTTCATAGGGATTTTCCGCGCGCAAGATAGTGTAGTCATCCCGCGCGAGGACATCCTCCCCCTTCAAAAGGCGATATTCGTACTTACCCATCTTAAGGGCAGGTGCCTTTAGTGTGACGGACTTCGCCCCCGCGGCACAAGATACGCTAGCAAGTTCCTTACCCTTATTGTCGAGCAAAACAAGCCGCGTCCCATCTAAACTTTCCGTCCGCTCCTCAAGGTCTACTTGCAAGTCATGCGGCTCACCCGCGAGCGCAAAGTGGGGTGCCGACACAATAACCGCGCGGCGGTCTTTCTCAAAAAGTTCCTTAACTTCCGCGGAGGTGAATTGGCGGTCATAAATCTTGACCTCATCAAGCCATCCCTCAATCTCCTTATAGCCCTTATCCTTCATCTCAGTAGTACCCAAGAGGAAGAACTCAGGCGGGAGGGCACCCTCCTTAAACTTTGGCGCGTCCGCCACCTTACGCGGCATAATGCGATTCGCCTCCTCATCACTCACATAAGGGAAGTACTCGCGCGTACCGTCACTCCCACAATAAGCACGGACGCTCCCGCTACGCATGCCCCACGTAATAACCCAGTGCTCCCAAACGCCTGTGCCGCGGGCGAGAGGACCAAATGAGGGGTCTCCGATTTTGCCGTCTAAAGAATCCCGCGAAGCCCTCATACGGTCAAAGCGGTCAAAAGCGAAATAGCACCGTCCCAGCCCAGGCTCCTTACCCTGCTCCATTTCAAGGATGGTCTTCCACTTACCGTTGGAACCTTCCTCACGCTTGAGCCAGAAACTCATTGTGCCGCGCTGCCAATTAAGATTGCCCTTTGCCGCGTAGGCGAGTAGGCTCTTCGTCTTTTCCGTAAGCCTTACCGCGTCTCCCATGCGCCCAGGACCAAAGGTTAGCCCCTCGGCACGGAGAGGTTTCGCATCACCTTTCGCGAACGCGGCATCCGCCGTGCCGCCGTCAAAGGTTAGGTGCAAGGTAAGATTCTTCTCACTCTCAATCTTCTCAGGGACAGGCTTTTCCTCAACAATCGGTTGACATCCCGCTACGCACAACGCGGCAAGCGGGATAAGCTTATTTAACAATTTAAACGCCATTTTTATCTTGTTTCTTTCTATCTGCCTTAGCGAACCATTACCGCGAAGCCCGAACGCTCGCGCCGAAGTTGCAAGAACTGGTCGGGCTCCAAAACGCCGCGGCTTATGCGAATCTCGTCCAAGAACCCATCAAACTTGTTGCCCTGTGACCAACGGAAGTCAACCGCGATACCGAACGACGCGCCCGCCGTCGGCTCAAATAAAAGCCGCCCAGTCGCAGTTGCCGAGCCGACGAGTTCGTAGTCAATATAATACTTAAGGTCGGTCGCCCAAGCCTTATCAGCATTCGGCGCGATCGTATAGGCAATATGGTGCCACTTCCCGTCGCCCACGACTTTGGCAGAAATAGGCGAACCTGAACTCTTAGGTTCCGCGCCTTCACTTTCCGCAAAGTTATGGGTGAAGCGCATACCCGTATTCTGCTTTTCCTTGCTTACGCCCGTGTCATCCTTGCCGCTATCAAAGAGGACGGACCATATGGTCGGATTTGACGCGCGCCCATTATAGAGGTTCAAGATGCTTTGCCACCGATGTTGAGCCCCCGATTTAATGTAAAACTCAATTGTCTGAGACTCAATCTTCAAGAGGTCGCCAGGATCCGTATAATTCAAGATACCATTATTCACACTCAGCGAATTGGTGCTCGTACCAAGTGTCGTTTCCTTATCCCCGTGGAGTGTCAGCCGCGGCAAAACGACTTCATTCGACAAAACAGAACCTGACTGGTTGACCGTCGGCGCGGCACTTAAGGTGCCTTTTCTCACACGGCTCGTAAAGCCGTTCTCGAAGGTCAAATGTGCAATCGTATTATTCTCCGCGCGGCAAAGATAGACGCACTGGATACCGTCCACCGTCTCAACGCGGAATGTCGTATTCGGGTAATCATAGTCCGCCGACACATCAACATCCACAAAGTCTGCCGCGGACAAAGTCTTCACCGCCGTCGGCACCTTCAAAACACAAACTTCATACGCGTCATACCCAAGTTCATCCGTCGCGAGTTGGATCTTGATAGGTGTCGCGGCAATCTTGCAGGTGCTATCGAGTACAATCGTCCCCGCCGCACCCTTCTCATGACGGACGATGAGTCCAGCCCCTTCACTGAGCGTATAGCCCGAGAGCGTGTATTCTGCCGCGCTCGGCGACTTAACCCACACGGCGTCCGAAAGCTCATTCGTAAGTGCCAAGGCCGTGAGTGACCCCAAAACAACGCGCCCCTCGGTAACAGCAAAAGTGAACTTCGTCGCGTCAATAAGCGTAACAGCGCCGCTCAAGGTCAGCGTGCCCGCACCGACCTTCTCAATCTTAAGTTCCTTGCGGTTCTCTGAGCAGGTGCCTTGCGCTTTTAACGGACCTAAGACTTCAACATTCGCGCCTTCCTCTAGATTAAAGATGAATGCACGCGGATAAATCGAGCCACCCTGAATACCATTCAAGAAAATGCCGCGCGTCGCGGGAATCTTGCTCTCCCCCACGGATGACGAGAAGATGATTTTTGTCTCGCCCTTCGTTGTAATCTTAACGGCTTCCTCGTTAAGGACAGTAGGTGCTCCACCCAAAGCCGTAGCCGACCCAATGGTGATAGGGACATAACTCGCGCACCCCAATTCCATTGAGCCAAGAAAGTTCGAGTTGTCGCCCTTAAGACCAATTTCTTTATTATTCGACCAAGTTCCCGCTTTGCTACCAACAAGAATGCCCGTATTTTCCGCGCCACTAATGTCGGCATAAATCACGACACCCTGATGACCTCCGATTCCATCACCACCAAACCAGAATGGATTCGTATTAGGCGACAAAACCTCAATTGAACCACCAATCTGTGCGGAAGTCTTACCTTCATTATCAGTACTGTTTCCTGCATTAACTGGTAGGTACTGCCCGTTGACAAGCGTCAACCCACCTTGATAGTAAATAGTGGCGTCATAGCACTTATTACCGATTGTACCCGGTGAGTCCGTCGTACCAACTGTCACATGTCCGTAATAAACATTGGAACTCGTCGCGAGCGTTCGTGCTACATAGCTATTGGTAATAATGTACTCGTATCCTGCCGCGTTAGCGTTATTCACGGCATAAGGCGCGGCACTTCCCGTAGTCGCGTCCACCCACCACTTATCCTGACCGAATGTATTGGCCTGATTATTCCCAGAGCTGGTCAACGCATAAATAGGCGTCGCCGTCTCCTCCGCATACGCCGCACCACAGAAAAGTGCCAGAATCGACACTAGAACTGTGTTTGCCATTTCATGTATCTTTTTCATTGGATTTCTCCTTTCCTTTTTTAGTTTAGAAACAGAGTTTATTTAACTTCAACAAACTTTTCAGCCTGTTTGCCGTCCGCATCCACCCACGAGAGGCGATAGCGACCCTTAAACCCACGAAATGCCAGGTGCCCCTTCGCGTCCGTCTTTAGCGCGAGACGCGTTTTCCATTCGTGATTAAGAAGCTGGTCAAGCGCATAGTACGCTTTCTTCTTGCGCATATCGGAGGTATAGATTCCCGACCCTAAATCCTCTTTATAATAGGTGTGGTCGACAAGATTCCAGTAGGTGATACGATAAACGCTCGGCCACGAAAACCAAAGCCGATAATTATCGCGCATAAGCCGCGCCTGAATTGCCTCGCCTTCAGGAGTGTCTTCTGGAGCTGGAATCGTGATCTCCGAGATGTGAATTGGACGCTTCAGCGTGTCAAGTGCCCAAAGCATCTCAAACTGCTTTTCAGGTGACCAGTCCGTCCCATTCGCGATACAAGGCTCACCCGCCGCAATCTTCCGCGCCTGATCGGCACGAAAGATATGCATCTGAAGTCCCACAATATCAATCTTCGCGCCGCGGTCTATGAGCCCCTGGATGAATGGTACATAAAACGGACGCCACGAGTCGTTAATCGCCAACTTCACACTTGCAGGGAATCTCTCTGCCGCCCATACTTGGCAACGATAGGTGTAGTCATCTGGAATAAGCAGATCGGGATGCCGCCAAGCGACCTTGTCGTTATAGGGTCCCGCCATTGAACAGTCACGATCAACCGATTCATTTACGACATCCCACTGATCAAGCCGTGCGCCATAATGTTCAGCAAGCTGACGAACACGCCGTTCGTAGCGCACAGCGAGACCCGCCTTATCTACGCCATTCGTCACCCATGCTGGGTGAAAGAACGGATAGAACATCGTGTGCCCATGCGCCGAGATATGATTCGCGTCAAGAAAGTCCAACACGGGATCAGGCGCAGGGCGACGATATTCAGGGAATCGCTCCCCCTTCTCCTTTGCCGAGAGATCTTTCACAGACTTCCAGAACGCGGCAGAGTCATGAGGGCCCGCCGCATAGCGAATCTCGCCTTCCTTGACTTCCATCTCTTTCCAATAAAACCCGACTGTCGCGGCATTCCAGAGGTTCGTGAAAGTTGCGCGGTATTGCGCATTCCAATCATCTCGCCCGAGCTGGTCAAAGTTGAAGATGTGCGAGCCGAACTGGAAAGCGTGGCTAACCTGCTCAACCTTTACTTCGACGCCAGCGGGCAAACCGTCAACTACCGCGTCTGCCTTACGATACTTCTCAATGCGTTCATCAATGCCCGCATTGACGCGGTCATTCCACTTCGCACGATAGGCAGCAGGAATCTCTTCCGCGAGAACGGAGAATATTCCTAACGCAAAGGCAGATGCAATCGCAACACGATTTGTTCTCAACATTCTTTCTTTATTTGTCATAGTAGTATTCCGTTCATTATTAGAGGTTGAAAAGATATTCACATTCTTATTCGCACTAAAGAAAACACATCTAGCGCACATTTGTTAGAAATGCACGCTAAAGGTTCGCCAATACGGCGCAACAGATCGTTTACCAGCCTTGCTAGTAAATGGGGGGGGGGGGGGGGG
>CAVCAF010000104.1:6393-7113 GCA_963600185.1 Azospirillum sp. 51_20
GGGGCAAAGAGAATGCACAAGAACGCACGCTCGTACGCTCAAATAAACCGCTAGAAGCCTCACGCAAAATGCGTAAAGACTCTAGCCCTTTTATTGTATCGCTCTCCTTCATACCTTCACTTTTAAGTGGTCCAAAGAAAACCCTTGTATCACTTAGAACGCTTACTATTTTATCATTTTTCTGCCGCAAGGTCTATAGTCTAAGCACAAATAAAATAAAAACCTGTATATACAGGTTAACCCAAAAACAAGCCCTCTTTCTCCGCCCCAACCCGCCCCACACCCACTATTTACAAGGGCGAAACACACTTCTGCAAAAGAACAATCCACGGCAAAACTGTCTAAAAACAGACACCCCCGTCGCCTAGTAGATCCGTAGGGGCGTTAGGTTGCGGAGCGGAAACGCTCCGCCTCACCACGACAGCCGCGGCGTTTAGTAGCTCGTGCCGACTTTTTTGACGCGCTTAGAAAAGAGCGCGGTAAGCGTCTTGTAGTCGTCGCGGCAGGGACGCTGGGGGGAGATCCAGCCAATGCGCCGCATACGCTCCGCGGTGCGTTCCATCGCTTCGGCGACGCCCTCAATGGTTGTGCCGAGGAGGTCCGTCAGAATCTGCCAATGGGCGAGGGCACTTTCAGCATACGCCGCGAGCACAAGGTCTAACGCACGCATTGCCGTTGGGTCGGTCGGATCGTACTGGCGCATTCGCTCAGCATGCACCG
>CAVCAF010000105.1:0-6928 GCA_963600185.1 Azospirillum sp. 51_20
GTGCCGCGGTGAGTGCCCAGTAGGTCCGTGAGGTTAGGTTGCGAAGCGGAAACGCTTCGCCCGCGCCACCGTCGCCGCGGCGTAGTCAATACCTCACGCAGAGGCGCAGAGACCGCAGAGATTTTTTTTAGCCGTGTAGAAATGTAGAGATTCTACAATTCTACAACTCTACACGGCTATTCCCCTCTCTGCGAGCTCTGCGGCTCTGTGTGAGACTTAAAAAATCTTGTAAATCTTGTAAATCCTGTCAAAAACAATGCAAAAGCTCAACCCGAAATCTTTGCGTCCCTTTGCGTCAAAAATGCGGCGACACATTAAAAGTGCCGCGGACGCATTTTGTGCGCGTAATCACGGCGAAAATATGGTATAATATTAGGTAGTTGACGACTAAGAGAAGGTTTTTGATACACTACTAAAGATAATGGCAACGAAGAAAATACAAAATCGGACAGCTAAGAGCCCTGTTAAGAGCCGTTCTTTGGCTCTGATTTCGCTAGGGTGCGCCAAGAATGCCGCGGACCTTGAAGTGCGCGCTGGCAATTTACTTAAGGCTGGGTTTACGCTTTCCCCAACACCTGACCGCGCGGACATCGCGATCGTAAACACATGCGCCTTCATTAAGTCCGCACGCGATGAGGCGGAAGCCGAAATCCGCCGCGCCTTGCAACTTAAAGCAAACGGACATTACAAGTCCGTCGTTGTCACGGGATGCTATCCCCAGCGCTATCCCGCCGCGCGTGCAAAGTTCCCAGGTGTCGACTCATGGCAGGGCGTGCCCAAAGAATGGATAGAACCCAAGATGCCTGCGCTCCGTTTAACAGGCAAAGCTTACGCCTACATCAAGATTGCGGAAGGCTGTGCGCACCGCTGTTCCTATTGCGCGATTCCATCTATCCGCGGCAATTACCGTTCGCGTCCGGTACTCTCGATTTTGCGTGAAGCGAAAGCGCTCTTAGATACGGGTTGCCGTGAATTAAACATTGTCGCCCAAGACCCCATGCTCTACGGCATCGACTTTAAAGGCAATGCGCGTACGACACTCGTTAACTTACTAAGACGCATTGATCGCTTGCCTGGCAAGTTCTGGGTGCGCGTCCTCTATTCGTATCCGAGCGAGATTACAGAAGAATACATCGATTGGCTAAACACCTCGCCCCATGCGGTAAAGTATGCGGATGTTCCCCTTCAACACACCGAACCCGATGTCCTTAAGGGAATGAACCGTGGCGCGGCAATTGAAGCGACGCGTGCTGTCGCGGAAATGTTGCGCGAAGCAGTTCCTGGCATAACCCTTCGCACGACAATCATGACGGGCTTCCCAGGCGAGACACTCGGACGCTTTGAGCGTATGCGTGCGGATATTAAGCGTATGCAATTTGATCACATTGGCGCATTCGCGTATAGTCCCGAGGAAGGCACGAAGGCAATTCTTATGAATGGACGCCCCTCGCGTGCCGTCGCCGAGACGCGTGAGAAGATTATTATGTCGGACGCGGAAGAAATGTGGAAGAACCGTTCCGCCTTGCTGGTCGGCAATGTCTATGAGGGACTCGTTGTCGCGCCAGGTATCGCACGCTTGCAAAGCCAAGCCCCTGATGTGGACGGCGTTACTTACATCGTCGAGCCTAAGAACAGCAAAAAGAGTCCGTGCGAAGTAGCCACCTTTGTGAAACTACGCGTCACGAGGGTCAACGGCTTTGACCTTGAGGCTGAGCGCGTATGAGCGACGCGCTTAAGGCGCAACCCATCCCCTATGTCAACGATGCCATCGTTGACCGTGACTTCAAGTTCTACATCTTCGATTGGGACGATAACATCCTCCATATGCCGACAACTATCCATATGGAGCGACGCAATGCGGACGGCTCTTGGCAGGGTGTTGAAATCTCGACTTCTACCTTCGCACTCATCCGCTCCGACACTGCCAACTATCGTCCTCCCAAAGCAGGCGGATGGGACGCGGCATTTCGAAACTTCAAAGATGAGCCCAACCACAATCACTTTATAGAAGACACCATCGCCGCGCTTGAACGCATAGAACACGGCGAGAAGCCAGGACCCAGCTACAATGCGCTCAAGAAAACTTTGCGCGAGGGACGCATCTTCGCGATCGTCACGGCGCGCGGGCACGCCCCCGAGACGATTGAAAAAGCCGTGCGCGTCTTTATAAAGTATGCGCTTTCGGAGTCCGAACGCGCCGAGATGATGTCCAACTTACGCGGCTACCGCAAGCACTTTGATAAGATAAAGAAATTTGGGACGGATGCCGAGGAGCTCGATTACTACTTGAGTATGTGCCGCTACGCGCCCGTCGCCAACAGCAAGTTCTGTGACCGTATGGCGCACGACCCTATCTACAGCGAGAAGCTCGCCGTAGCCCCTTCTAAGGCACATAATGAGATTGCTAAGGAGTTCGCGATTCGCGACTTCGTTGAGCATATCTTCCACACCCTTCAACGCACAAACTGCCTCAATCGTTCAATCGCAATTGGCTTCTCAGACGACGACAAAGGCAATGTTGAGAGCGTCTCAAATTACATTAAGTCTGAACTCTCGCGGCGCTTCACGAACTTTAAGTTCGTCGTCTACGACACCTCCGACCGCACACTCCCCAAGGGACGCAAAGTCTGCATTTCAAGTCAGCTAAATCTAAACGGATTTTAATCCGCCGCGCCCTGGCTACTTAAGTTGAAAATGGAGCTTAAGCCGCGCCATAGAAGCGACAGCCTTGCGTCCAGACTTCGCGGGGACAAACTTCGCCGCACGCGCCGCCGCGAGTGCCGCGCCGTCTAATTCAGGATAGCCGCTTGAATGAACCACTCGCGCGGAAGTGACGCGTCCGTCCGCCCCAACTTCAATTTCGAGCTCAACCTCACCCTGTTCGCCGCGGGCACGCGCACCGCGCGGATAATCCGGCTTAATAGAACGCCGCGGACGCGGCGGTGCGTCAATCGCCGCTTGCCGCGGTGCGGCAGGTGGTGGCGCGACAGGTTGTGGCGGGGGCGGAGGTGGCAAAGGCTTTGGAGGCTCAGGTTGAGGCTTAGGCACTTCCACTGGCTTCGGCGGAGGCGGTGGTTTTGGAGGCTCAGGCTTCGGCTCTTCTTTAGGTGACGGCGGGAGCGGCTCTTCAGGTGCTTCCTCCTTTAATAGTTCAGGTTCAGGTTCGGGCTCAGGTTCGGGTTTTGGCTCAGGCTCCTCAACTTTTTCTTCCACTTCCTCTTTCTTTTCGTCCTTCTTCTCCTCAGGAGGTGGTGGGGGCGGTGTTTCTACAACGGGGGGTACGGCGGGAGATGCTTCCTGCTCCTTTTCAGCAAAAGAAAGCTCTACAGCCGACAAATCTAATTGTACGAGTTGATCAGGGCTCGACTCATACGCGAGCGAAATCGCGCCTACCGCCGCGAGTATCGCGTGAAGACCAACCGAAAGCCCTAATGCCGAATAAAAGTTCACTGTTCGCGTCCTGCGACTTGAAAGGAGACTTTCTCCACACCCACGCCCTTCAATTCTGAAAGCAACTCAAGTCCGCAACCAAGCGAAGCCTTGCGATCCGCCGAGATGATTATTGGCGGCAAAACTTCCGTCTGCTTAAGTGCCGCGGCTTTCGCGAGAATCTCATCCTTCGTAGTCTCCGCGCCGTTGAGCTGCAGGGTATCGTCCGCACGAATCGTCACGACGAGCCTTTCGCCGCGCTCTTCCGCACCCGCCGCGCGCGGCAAATCAACCTTAACGCCGCGGTGCACGGTCATATCAAAGATACAATAAATAAAGAATACGAGCACAAGAAACATGACATCCATGAGGGATGTCATCTCAAGGCGTGCACCTTTCCTGCGGCGGCTCATTCTTCAACCTGGCTATCAAGCCAATTGTAAGGGAAAATAAGAATAAGCGAGGCGATGAGTCCCGCGGCAGTCGTGATAAGCGCTTCGCCAATACCCGCCGTCGCCGCCATAGGGTTCGCAATGCCCCCCGCGCCATTTAAAGCGCTAAAAGTTTGCATAATGCCCGTGACCGTACCGAGAATGCCGAGCATGGGTTCCGCCGTGATGATAGTCGAGACGACTACGAGCCCGCGTGCGTCGCGCTTACCCTTACGAAACGCGGCAATCTTCCAAATAATAATGGCGACACCTATAATGGAAAGCGCCAAAATGGGCCACATGACGGGTCCGCCAGCCAAAAATGTCTCTACTAGTCTTTTCATATACCCAATTAAACGACACAGAAAGAGGTCTGGTTCACACCAGACCCCCTTCCGCGCGTCTTATTTGTTTTTATGACGCTGCGCTTTCATGCGCTTGTCGTATTTATGCTTTGACATTTTTTTACGACGTTTCTTTTTAATGGAACCCATGGTTACTCCTTAATTACTGATTCGGCCGCTAAGCCGAGGTTTCTGATCAGAAAATGATTTTGTTAAGCGGCAATTCAATGATTCCCGTCGCTCCCGCCTTCGTAAGCTGAGGGATGAGCTCACGGACGAGTTTCTCGTCCACTACGCTCTCAACCGCATACCAATCGCCACCGCTGAGCATATTGACTGTCGGCGCGTGCAGTGCTGGCATAATCTTAACGACTTTATCAAGCGTCTTCTTCGGCGCGTTGCACTTAAGCAAAACGCGACGCTGCGCTTCAAGTGCACCCGTGAGAAGCATCTTGAGTTGCTCGAGCTTCGCACGCTTCGCCGCGCACTTCCAGCTCTTCTTGTTCGCAATAAAGCGCGTCGTTGAAGTTAGAATCGTGTCTACAATGCGCAGATTGTTCGCGCGAAGCGAACTGCCCGTCTCGGTTAAGTCCACAATCGCGTCCACGAGCTCAGGCGCCTTAACTTCAGTTGCGCCCCAGCTGAACTCGACATCCGCCTTCACGCCATTCTTCTTCAGATAGCGCTTCACAAGCCCCATTGCTTCCGTCGCGATGCGCTTACCTTGCAAATCCTTAACCGACTTAATCTTAGAGTCATTCGGCACAGCAAGCACCCAACGCACGGGATTCGAAGTCGCCTTTGAATAGTTAAGCTCGCAGACTTCCTCTACATCGCTACCATTCTCATACACCCAATCATAGCCGCAAATACCAGCGTCGAGAAGTCCAAGCTCCACATAGCGACTCATTTCTTGCGGACGCAACAAGCGGCACTTAATCTCGGGGTCGTCAATTGACGGAATATAACTACGGCTTGAACAAGAGACATTGAACCCCGCACGCTTAAAAAGCGCGAAGGTTGACTCTTGCAAGCTGCCTTTTGGTAGTCCTAAAACTATTGCCATGATCTTTACTTTCTTAGAAACTCAAGATTTCCGTATATTATATCATTTATTTCTCTAAGATAAAAGAGAGAATTTACGCTTTGTCGCAGCGACTTACAAAAGAGTGTGAAGGGACATCAAAGTTCACGGAGGCGTTCGGTGCAATAAAAACATCATCCCAAACCGTTATTCCTCAACCAAAGGCTCTAAGGGGGTGGAAGAAAGGCTCTAAGCACCCCGACCAAAGGCTCCAAGAGGTCAGACCAAAGGCTCTATGGGGGTCGGAGAAAGGCTCTAAGACCCTTGACCAAAGGCTCTAAGACCCTTGACCAAAGGCTCTAAGCCACCCGACCAAAGGCTCTAAGATCCCCGAACAAAGGCTCTAAAAAACAATACCAAAAAGCAAAAGTTGCCGATTGGTATAGTTGTTGCGCGAGAAAGTGCCTCGCGCGTTAAATAATGTCTTAATTGGAGTAAAGTCTAAAAATACGCAGGGCGGAGGTTGGAGCTCCGTTGCGCGTAAACGAAAGCACGCGTATACGGGCTTTATGCGTGCCGCGTGGCAAATCGTCCGCTAGAATCTGGGTATACGGATAATGTAATTCACCATAATCGACGCGCAATTTATAGCGCCGCGCGTCACCGCCGTCAATCGAGACCTCCATCTCCCCCGCGTCAGGTCCTGCCAAAAGAAACGCGCCGAGTGTCGAACCCTCGAAGGTTACCTCAATGGCGGAACCCGCTTCCGTTGTCCACCAAATGGGAGTTGTCTTATAGGGTTCACGGACATGTCCCCGAACCTTCGACCAATCTGGTATTGAGTACTGCCACTTACCCGAGACAACCTTCACATCATTCGTCGGGACGCGTTGCGAATGATAGTAAGCACCCTTATCTATGAGCGTAGGCATTGCCAGCGTTTTCGGGTTATACGGGTCAAACACTTCGCCAATCGCCTTCATCACGACTTCCGCCCCCAACTGACAGCCTTCGGGCGACGGATGGCAATCGCGGTAGACCTTCCAGTCAAGTCCGCCCGATTTTGCCGAATTAGCGAGTGCGAGCCCGACATTGGCGACTGCCGCGCCGTAGTGCGCGGCGACTTCTTTATGTGCCGCGTAAGCGAAGGGTTCGCCGCCTTGCAGAAGAAGGTCATACTGGTCTTTCCCGACAAACATCGCGATGACGAGTGCACACTTCGGGTTCACCTCGCGCATACGCCGCAGGATGCCTTCCATGCCACGGACGCAATGTTCCCGCGTAAAGCGTCCGTCGCCTGGGTCATTTACCGAGAAGTCAACAATCAACAAATCGGGCACGCCCTTATCAAGCACATACTCCTGTAGGCGAAAAGCGCCCGTATCCGAGCAAGTAGAGGAAAGCCCCGCCGCCGTCTCGACAAACTTAACATCTGGATAGCGCTTCGCGAGCATTGCCATTACACGCGGACGGTAGCCGTGCATTTCAGTTATCGAGCCGCCCAAAAACGCGACACGCCGCTCGACTGCCGCCCCCGCGGCACTCACGATAAGCGCGGCAAATACCGCAAAAATCCCTAACTTCATAATCTTCATGCCTCTATTATCTCATATTTGCACCCCTAAGGTCAAGTGGAAAGTTCGAGAAACCTGTTCGCCTTTGCGGGCGAATGTGGTATAATAGTTGTGTTTCTTATGGGT
>CAVCAF010000106.1:0-2098 GCA_963600185.1 Azospirillum sp. 51_20
CCCATAAAGCCGCGCCAACCGCCGCCCTCGGTCATGAAGTGGGTATAGGGCATCGTATAAACGCCCTTCTTCTTCGGGTCGCGCATAATCGCGAATGTCGCGTAGCCTTCTGGACGCGAACCAATCGCGGGGAGCTTCGTGCCGTCCGAAAGTGTCGCGAAAACGCGGTAGAACCCAAGCTTCTTTAATTGCCATGAGATAAGATAATGCCCAGTACCCGTACCTGCGTCATTTACCTCGATATGCAGGTCTTTCTTTTCGTGGACCACCTTATCAAAGACATCCTTAACGATGAGATGTGCCGAGACACCCTTCTCTCGCGGCTTAAGTCCCGTTGCCGTAAAGTAAAGATAGATATCCTCACCTTCAATAAACATACTCGAACGCGGCTCACTCGTTTCGCACATAAACGAAACTACCGCGAAAAGAGGCTCGCAAGCTACTAAAAGCGCGGCTACCAACAAGGTCTTCATCTTCATAGTCACTCTCATTCCTTTACTTCAAAATCAATTCAACGACGGGCAAAATTGTGTCTGGCTCAACCTCGGGGAGTTTTAAGACATCGGGCTTTTCTGTGCCGTCACCCTCGGACTTCTTACCTTTCGCAATCTGGACTTCCGCTCCATCATGCAGAAAACGCGCGAATGACACCCGATCGGCGAAAGCGAACGGAAGGCTCCCCGTCGGCCAAGAAAGAATAAACATATAAACACGCTTCGTCTTGGGATTCAGCGTAAGGAGCGTATTCGGCGGCGCACGAAATCCGTCCGCCTGCGTGCAACCATAAATGGCGCGGCTGTGAAGCTCCATCCATTCCCCGACGGCTTCCAGCCTTTCCCGCGCACGCTTTTCAATGCGTCCGCGTCCGTCAGGTCCTACATTAAGAATGAGGTTCCCGCCTGTGGAAGTTACGCGCGCCAACATTTCCACAATCTGCCGCGGGGTCTTCCAGGTATGTTCATTGGGATTATAACCCCAAGAGCCACTCCATGTCATACAGGACTCCCAAGGGACGCGCTTGCCGTTAACCGTGGGCCATGTCGGCTCTAAGCGTTGTTCAGGGGTTAAGAAGTCCCCAGGCGCACCCTTACCGAGGCGATTATCTACAATCACCCACGGTTGCAACTTGCGCGTAAGATCAAGTATACCCGTACCATCCCAATCTTTCGTGCTCTTGAAGTTGGGCACAGTATCAAGCGAGAAATCGTACCACATAATATCAACGCGCCCATAATTAGTCAAAAGCTCCGTAATCTGGTCTTTCATGTACTGGCGATAGCGATTCATATCGCGTCCCTCAGAAAGTTTCGCGTAGTCTACGGGCTTATTGTCAAAGCACCCTGGATAGTACCGGTCGGGCGTATAATCGGGGTGTTGCCAATCAAGGAGCGAATAGTAGAAACCGACGCGGATACCTTCCGCACGGAATGCGTCGGCGAATTCGCGGATAATATCCTTGCCATAGGGCGTTTTGGTCGCTTTGTAGTCCGTATACTTCGTATCCCACAAGCAGAAGCCTTCATGGTGCTTAGCCGTAAGGACGGCATATTTCATGCCGGCGCGTTTCGCCATTTTTGCCCACGCCTTCGCATCCAAGAGGTCAGGGTCGAAGTTGTCAAAATACTTCTGGTAGTCCGCGGCAGTCATATCCTCAAGCGTCCGCGCCCATTCCTTGCGCCCCACGGTTGAGTAAAGCCCGAAATGAATGAACATACCAAACCGCGCCTCGGTCCACCACTGCATCTTCTCGGAACCCACGCTTGCAGAAACCGCGGCGGCAGGCACCACTCCCGCCGCAGGATCGCCCTTGGGAACATCCGCCTGAACCTGCCCTAAACCGAACCCCATAGCCGCTATTAGGGTACACGACACCTTATAAGTAATGCTCTTCATCACTTTTTTATTCGCTTTCTCTTAGTTTTTACTTTACTATTATACTAAATCCTGGGAGTTTTGGCTCGCCATATTCTACTTTTACATTTTCGGCGACCGTGCCCGTAAAGGAGCCCTCGGGGTCATCCGTCACATAAAGAGTAGCTTCCGAAGTACGGGAAGAGGTGACAGCGGTGAAGCCCGCGAGGGAGTTCACGGTTGCGCG
>CAVCAF010000106.1:2967-6924 GCA_963600185.1 Azospirillum sp. 51_20
CGGGCTCATCCCCTTCACTAAACGAGAGCGTCTTGCCTTCAGGGATAGTAAGTTTCGCCGAGTTCACACGGAGCCCCGCGATTTGCGCGTCCGTCCCCAATTCTGTGGAAGCATTAAGGCTCACAACCGCGTCATTTTCAAAAGTCGACTTATAAAGGTCGCTCGCCGTGACGAGATAGCCCTCATCATTAACCTTCATAAAGTCGAGCATATAGCGTCCGGAACTATTAGCATTCACCAGCGCGAAAATGGGCTGGTCAATAATACCCGCGCTCGTGGTATTGACCGTGCCCGCAATTTTTATCTTACTACCCGAACCATCAAGTGCGTCACTAGACGACTTAGAAGCGAAAGTTAGGACGCTCCCCATCGCCTCACGCTTAAACGCGGCGTTTCCTTCTGAGCCAATCGTCACATTCGCGGCAGTGCCATTATTAACGACGATTGAGCCGCAATCTTGATAGTGAAGTGCCGCGCCGTCGCCTGTGGCAATGCCGTATGTCTTACCGCCCACGATAAAGTCAATAATGCCATTACCAAGATAGAGACTACCCGTGCCGAAAAGTGCCGCGGCATCGCTCGACACATTAACCTTCACTGCACCTTCCTTAATACGGAACGGTCCCGCAATGTTAAAAGGTTTCGTAAACACCACACTCGCCAAGCCCGCCTTTGTAATACCGCCATCACCTGCCGCGTCACCCGTCACTTGCGCGCTTAACTCATAATTATATTCTGTACTACGATCATTCACCGCTTCAATGCGTCCACCCTTCTCGCCGACGGTGATGACCATCTGATCGGCACTACCACTGGGGACTTGAATATGCCAATAACCACCCGAAGGCCAAACGCCGCGGAGAGTGCCGCCGTTTAGATTGATTATCGCGGGATCTTCCGCCGTTACATTACTGGGGAGCGCGAGCCGTCCGTAATGCGCGAGGATGCCATCCTGAAGGAGGTCAAATCGCTTTGCCTTAGAGTCCATACCAACATGAAGCGTTGTATTTGAGAGGACGAGTGTGCCCGCTTGCTGCCAGCCAACATAACCCGCGGCATTTATCTGCGCCGTATCCTCCGCGGAACCAATCGTGCCGCCGTTTACGGTAAAGGTGCGTCCATCAGCGAGCTGGATAATGCAGCCTTCAGCGTCCGCGCTCTTCGCCTCGACATCGCCTCCATAAATAACGACATAGGGCTTTTTGCCTGCGATGGACTCTACATTAAATGCTTCGATTGTCGCCTTACCCGCACCATCAAACTCAAATTGTCCGTTGCCGTAAAGAGCTCCCATAGAGAAGTCATTCACATTCTTGAAGTAGTTCCTTACGCTATGCATACTCGTACCGAGGTTATAACCCGCGATTCCCTCGAAGCCATCCAACTTCGCATCATTCGCCGCGTTCGCACCATCACCGAAAGTCGTGTTCTGTCCGTCTTGACCGAATATACCCGCGAGCGCACCCAAGACACCCGTGTGCCCAAAGAATGCTGTGCCTTTATACTCAATCGCGTTATTACTCCGATTCGCAACATAAAAGTCGCCAGGCCCCGAGGTCTGCATATTTGAGGGCGTACTTGCTTCTATGCGGGCGAAAACCTCAATGGGTTCGCCTGCTTCATCGGCGAGATAGAGACT
Source organism: Azospirillum sp. 51_20 (assembly GCA_963600185.1). GTDB lineage: Bacteria > Verrucomicrobiota > Kiritimatiellia > RFP12 > UBA1067 > UBA1067. The sequence goes on from CAVCAF010000106.1 coordinate 4,607, forward strand.
TTGACTCGCAGAAGCGGCGAAGTTGCCAATCTTAAACGCCCCAATACCCGCGGCGAAACGCAAGGTGCGACCTTCACTATCGGGCAAGCGCACCGTACAATTCGAGAGCGTATTCTCTGAGCCGATGACGAGACAGCCCTTCTCAGCGTCCGTCGGGGCAAGATTCCAGTCGGACAATGTTCCGTCCGCACGGCTCTCGCAATTGCCCGAGAAGGTATAAGCCCCATTCGGGAACACGAGTTTGCCGCGGAAACCCTTAACCGTACCTTTACCCGTAAACGCGCCCACGCCGTCCCCATGGTAATGGGTACTTAAATCGGCGACGGCACCCTCATCAAGGTCAAAGCAGGTCTTCGCGAAATACTCGCAGCCGTTTGTTGATTTAAAGAATGCGCCGTTGCCGAGATGAAACACCGTCGCGACAACCTGCCGCCCGACATCAATAAACGAGCCCGCCTTCAAGTCAATACGCGCGAACTGGGCACTAGTCTGACCAATATGCACCTCATTAGTAATAAGGCAGTTTCCCGTAATCGTCAAGGTGGTAGCAAGATGCTCCGCCGCGGTAATGCCGCCGCCACCATTAAAGACAACGCTAGTACCATCCGCAAAGTCGAATGTCGCGTCGCCCCCGACCTGCAACCAGTAGCCGTAAGTATTAAAGGTAAGCTTACCTGCCTTAAGGACGAGCCCGCCAACCTTGAAACTACCAGGCGTTCGTGGGGACGCGTCCCCCGTGAAGACGGCAATGTCGCTCACGGAATTCGGATAGCTTGTGCCGCCGTCCGTACTCGTCCAGTTCGCCTTCTCGTGCCAGTTGCCGTCCGCGGCACCTACCCAAGTATAGGTCGCGGCGAATGCGCACGGGGTGAGCGCGAGCACCCAAACGAGGCTACCTATTACCTTATATACTGTATGCGGAATCTTCTTAGAGCGCGTTACCATAACTGCACCTCCTTATTTTCGCCGCGCCTTTCGGCCGGGGCGTGATGATTTTCTAGTTGATTTACCTGAAAGGATTGGACGCGTTGTTGACGCACGGCAAACGAGCGACGCGGGCAAGAATATCTCGCACGGCGGCAATTGGGGTGCCGCGATCCGCGCGAGAAGCCGATTAAATGCCGTCCGCGCGAGGGCGAGGCGGTCTTGATGAATAGTCGTTAGGGTCGGGGTCGCCAGTGTCGCAATCGAAAGATCGGCGAACCCCGTTAATAGCACATCCCGCGGAACGCGCAACGAGGTTTCTCTCTCTAGCTCCTTACAAAACGCCGCGGCAATCGCGTCGTTCATGCAAACGAACGCGTCCGGCTTGCCCTGCCGCTTGAGGTGGCGAATATACCCCCCCCCCTAGGGAAGTCGGACGGTACACCGCGCACATCACCTTCGGATCATGCGCATAAAGCCACGCCTTCGCTCCAAGAATGCGGTTTTCGTAAGTAATGGGACCTGCTGGCGGCAAGTGGAAGAGTATCTTTCGTGCGCCGCGGGAGTAGAGATGTTCGGCAATGAGGGCACCCGCCTTTATGTCATTCGTCCCCACCACATCAAACGCACTACGTGCTGGGAACGGCACAATATCGCTATCGAGTAAGACGACCGGTATCTTGCGCCGCGTGAAGACGGAAAGTATATGATTATTCATCTCATACGCGTCTGCCCCCACGAGCGGCTCATAGATAACCCCCGCTAAGCGTTCGCGTACATACCGCGCGGCAAGTTCCCGCACCTGTTTAACGCGTCCTAAGTGATTATCAGGATAAACTTCGGCGAAGCTCATGTCGTAACCATGGTCACGCGCAAGACGCTCTATCTCGCCAAGGATTGGCTGAAAGAAGTCCGAGACCGCAATGCCAGGAATGATCACCCCAATCTTGCGGGCTGATACTTGATCGGAAACTATCGTGCCGCGCCCTTGCTGACGCGAGACCCATCCGCCATGCTCCAGCTCACTCAATACGACGGACATCATAGAGCGACTCACTTTAAAGCGCCGCGCCAGTGCCGTTTCGCTCGGAAACACACTTTGTGGCTTGTAGTGTCCATCACGGATAGCCGCAATGAGTTCCTTCAAGACCTGAGCAGACCTAGAGTTCTCCTTCTTCATACAATTTTGACACTACTATTTTACCATAACTGGCGTGCGAACGCAACCCAAACCGCACTTGTTAAACAAGTTTCTTCAAAGCGTAAAGGTTGGCACCACCAGTCGCCTAGTAGATCCGTGGAGGCGTTAGGTTGCGGAAGCTGTCCCTCCCGAGTCTGCGGCAATACCAGCCCCACAAGCGGCGATTGTCTTCTGTGCCATGAAACAACTTCAC
>CAVCAF010000107.1:0-6889 GCA_963600185.1 Azospirillum sp. 51_20
TGGGCGGTCAAGGCAGGGAAAATGGTCGCGCCTGACTGTGAAATTGGCAAACCTTCCGCAAGGTTTGCGTAAAGCTTCCGCAAGCTTTGTATAAACCTTCCGCAAGGTTTGCCAATTTGCCCGCCTAGCAAACCTATTTCTAGGTGAACTCTGCCCAATTTCTAGGCGAGATGCGCCCAATTTCCTCGCCTACTCAAAGTGCTCTCAAGGCGGGCTCTGTCTAATTTCAAGACGAGCACACCTCAATTGAGCCTCCGTCTCTGCCGCGTAAACTAAGAAAAAGCGCGTGGCGTGCGCGTAAAAATATGGTATAATAGAAAGCAATTCTTAAGGAGATATACAATGAAGATAACGAAAGAAGCAGTATCCGCTCTCGCGCTAGGCGCGACACTATGTGCCGCGCTCGCCGATCCGTATGGTGCACCGCCGGACGCGAAGCACGCGTGGGCTGTCCATGATGATAACCGTCCGCCTGTAAAGAAGATTACGGCGCTACCGGGCAAGGTGCCGTCCGACGCGAAGGTTCTCTTTGATGGTTCGGCTGAATCAATCGCGGCAAATTGGTGCGACGCTAAGGGCAACCCGACAAAGTGGGTCGTGGATGAGAACGGCGACTTGATATCCGTCCGCGGCGCGGGCTACATCTTCACGAAAGATAAGTTCGCGGATGTCCAGTTACATGTCGAGTGGGCGTCGCCTAAGCAGGTGCAAGGCTTTGGACAGGGACGCGGCAATTCGGGAGTCTTCCTCATGGGCAACTACGAGATTCAGGTGCTCGATTCGTATGAGACGGACGCGGAAGCGCCTGGCGGCAACAAGAACCCGAACTACGCGGACGGACAAGCGGGTGCGGTTTACGGTCAGAATCCGCCACTCGTGAACCCCTGCCGTGCGCCTGGCGAGTTCAACACCTATGACATTATCTTCCATGCGCCGATTATCAATGCGCAGGGTACCGTGGAGCGTCCCGCTACGGTGACGGTGCTCTTTAATGGCGTTGTTGTGCAAGACCACTGGCTCTATGATGGTCCCACAGGTTGGCGCAATCGCGCGACATATGCCCGTACCCGTGCGGATACGGGACTTGAGCGTGCGGATAAGATGCCTATCGCGTTTCAGGATCACGGCAACCCCGTACATTATCGCAATGTCTGGGTGCGCGAATTGTCGCGTCCCGAGGATAATGTGACGCACGGCGACTACTACGCGAAGCCGGAGGCTGTTGCCGCCCAGCGGGCGCAGACCGCGGCGAAGTTGGATGCCGCGTTTGACGCGAAGTGGGGTAAGGCACCCATCGCCCAACAGTATCTCGAAGCGCTCCGCGTCATTTCGTATGAGGCGAATAGTGCGCGTCTAGAGCGTGTCGCGCAGTACGAGAAGGCGTATCTTGCCGCGCTTAAGCCGCTTACAAAGAAGAGCGAGATGGACGCGCTCGGCGTGCGCTACTTCGATGTGGATATGTATCTTAATAATCTTATTCAGGCAGGGACAATCTCGGCACCGAATCCCGTCCTCGAGAAGATTAACACGCTGAAGTAAGCGTGTGCCACGCTTCGTTGAGCCGCGCCATTGTTTCGGTCGCGTGCTCAAGCGTTGCGGAGTCCGCGCCGCGTGCGCGCAAGAGATCCGGATGATATTTCTGGGCGAGCTTGCGGTACGCGGCGCGCGCTTGTGTAAGCGTGGCGTTGGGGGGGAGTCCGAGGACCTTTAGTGCTTTCTCGCGTGGGGTAAGCGCGCGCCGTGGCACTTTAGGGGATTTGGGTGCACCACGCTGCGGCAGATAGCGCGACGCGATAATGCCCCCGAGCCACGCGCCGAGCCACGCGTAGAAAAAGACATTCCAGAGGCTGCCGCCACGAAGCCCAATAAGCGCACCAATTACCGTGCCAATTAACCTAGCTTTTTGCATGCACTTAAGAGTATACCATATTCCCGCGCCCGCGTCATCCTGAAAAAAGTGCAATTTTACTATTGACCGCGAACCCCAAATTATGGTATACTATACGCCTGAAATCCCGTGTGGGGATATAGCTCAGTTGGTAGAGCGTCTCAATGGCATTGAGAAGGTCAGGGGTTCGACTCCCCTTATCTCCACCAAGTAATCCATCTGGCTCGGGCTAGCAACCGACTGCCCGAACGGTAAGGTAAAAGAAAAAGGTAATACTATGCCAAAGATGAAAACGAAGAAGTGCGCCGTCAAGCGCATGAAAATGTCGGCCAAAGGCAAGGTTCTGCGTTCGCAGGGCGGCAAGAGCCACTTGAATGGCTACAAGTCGCGTGCGCGTAAACGCAATCTGCGTGGCACGACAGTAACTGATTCCACAGTCGAAAAGACCATGCAGCGCATGTTGCAGGGCAAATAAGGAGGTAATATACAATGCGTGTAACTAATGCACCTGCATCTCGTGAACGTCGTCGCCGTCGCCTAGAACTGGCGAAGGGCTTTTATGGTGCGCGTTCTAAACTTTTCCGTACGGCGACCGAGGCGGTCGACCGTGCGATGCGCCTCGCGACCGAGCACCGCAAGCTCGCCAAGCGCAACTTCCGTCAACTTTGGATTGCCCGTATTAACGCGGCAACGCGCCTTGAGGGTATCTCGTACTCGAAGTTCATGGCGGGTCTCACCAAAGCGGGCGTGATTATCAACCGTAAGATGCTTAGCGAGATCGCGATTCAAGATCCCGCGGGCTTCAAGACGCTCGTTGAGATCGCTAAGAAGGCGTAATTAGACGATTTGGGAGTTCGCTTTCGGGCGGATTCTCTTTCTTGATTCATGTTATTGTTCATGTAGTCCTCGTCCACGAAAGTGGGCGGGGGCTTTTATTTGAAGGAGGTCGCACCGATGAATACGGCTCACTTGCCACTTAAGGATATGAATAACGACCCCGAAGTGCTCGCACGCTTCGCGGCATGTAAGGATAAGTGTCAAGCATATAACCTAATAAAGCCTTCGGACGACGCGGCAAAGGGCGCGGCACTTAGAGAGATTCTCGGCAGAATGGGTTCTCGCATCACCATCCAGCCCAATTTTTGGTGCGACTTTGGTACGAACATTGAAGTTGGCGAGAACTTCTTCGCGAATCACGGCTTAACCATTCTTGATGCCGCGAAGGTAGTATTCGGCAGTAATGTGTTTATTGGTCCTGACTGCGGATTCTACACGGCGGGGCATCCGTTAGATGTCGCCCTGCGCAATAAGGGGCTTGAGTATGCGCTCCCGATTACTGTTGGCGACAATGTGTGGATAGGCGGACATGTCACGGTGTGCCCAGGCGTGCGCATTGGTTCAGGTTCCGTCATTGGCGCGGGATCCGTCGTGACGCGCGATATCCCTGAGAATAGCGTCGCAGTCGGCAATCCCTGCCGCGTCATCCGTAAGTTGTCCTAGCTCGCTTCTCCTTGACGAAGCAAGCGCCTTTTGTTATAATGTAGGCAACAAAGTTGGCAGAGGGTACTGCTAACGGAAGGGACTATAAGATGACTAAGTATCTTGTTCGTGTTGCTACCTTACTAATCCTAGCGGTTGGGGGACTAAGATCTTTCGCCTCGGAGCCTGTGTGGCCAGAGAAATTGCGGGACGAATCGAATACGCTCGTTGAGTTTGCGGGCGAGATTGACTGGGTTCAGGGCGAGGTTGTTCTGGAGTTTTCCGCCGCGTCTATTGCACGCGTCAAGGTTAATGGTGCGTTCGCTTCTTATGGTCCCGCACGGGCTCCGTCGGGTTATGCTCGGTGGGATCGCTGGGATTTGACGCGCTTTATGCGTCCTGGGCGTAACCTGATTACGATAGAAGTCGCGGGTTATCGCATGGGGACATTCTATATGCCGCGGTTAGATCCTTTTCTTGAAGCGCGGCTGAGTGTTGATGGTTGCGTTAAGTTAGAGACGGCGGCAAAAGACGGCGCGTGCGTATTTGTCGCGCATCGCCGAACCGATCGCTATCAGCGCGTGACGCGCCTCAATTACCAACGCGGACCCGTTGACGCGTGGCAGTTGCCTGAGAAGAGGAGCGCGGCACTTAAGCTCGTCGCTGTTGAAAGACCGTTGCCGCTTGAGCGCGTTGTCCCTTATCCAGAGTTTCGACTTGACACTTCATTTGTGCCGCGCTATGTGGAGACAATCGAGCGGCGCGAGGAAAATGTGAAGTATGTTGACCGCGCGATTGCGAATATCGGTAAGGAAGAAGGTTATGAGGGCTTCCTCGACGGAACTTACGAGGTGGACCTCATGCGCGAGCGCCAGAGGGTCGTCGTCCTTTCGCGTCGCCAATTTGCGACGGGTGAAAAGCAACATCTCGCCCCTGGCGCGGCACTTTTGTATGAGGGCGCAATTAATAATTGCGGCTTTATTGGCTTTCGCTTCAATTGCACCCGCCCAGGACGCGTCATTATTTCCTTTGATGAATGTGATGGACGGGCAATGGACTACTGGATGAATGCGTCCGTTGACTTTACGGCACCCGGTGAATACACCTTTGAAACGATTGAGCCTTATGAGGCGAAGTTTATTCGTCTCTACACGATTGGGGCGGAGGGCGAAGTTGTCGGCGCACCTTATATCCGCGAATACAAGAATCCCGTGCCGTTTCAGACGACCTTCAAGTCGTCCGACCCAGAACTTGATAAGATATTTGCCGCGGCGCGTGAGTCGCTCGCGCAAAATACGCTAGATACGCTCATGGACTGTCCCGGACGCGAGCGCGGCTCTTATTTGTGCGACTCGACTTTCACGGGGGAGGCGAGCAGTTATGTTGATTGGCGCGCTTCCGTCGAGCGTGCATTCTTTGAGGACTGGGCGCTCGCGAAGGAAATGCCGTTGACGGAAGATAAGGATATGTTGCCGCCGCTCTACCCTGCGAGCACAGGCGGACGCTTCACGATTCGTTCATGGCCCGCGTGGTTAATCATTCACGCGGCGAATTATCTGGATCGTACGGACGACAAAGCGACCATTGATGCACTTTTACTGCGCCTCGTAAAGCAAACGGAATGTTATCTCGCGAAGTATTATGATAAGAAGAGCGGCTATATCGTCTGGGACGGTGGCATTGAGAATTATCCGACCCCAGTCAATCGTCCGCAAGGCACGCCGAACTTCGTGCAGAATATGGTGTGGGTTAAGACGCTTGAGTCAATCGCTAAGCTCACGGGGCGCGCAGACTTTGCCGCGGAGGCGCGGCGGTTGCGCACAGCAATTGGCAAGGACGCGTGGAACGGAACCTGGTTTCAGGCGAGTTCGAAGGCGGGCGACATTACGGAATGCCAGCAGATTTATGCGCTCGCCTTTGACTTTGCTACGCCCCTCTCTCATGCAGATCTCTGGCGACGCGTGCGCGATGAGTTAGGCCCCATGCGCATTGTCTTTGGCAACGGCGGTCTAGGGAATCTAGATATCTATAGGCACCGGAATGTCCGCTTTTCGGACATCTTCCCCGCGGGCGCTATGCGTCTTCAACTGCTTTCGCGCTATGGTGAGACCGCGGCATTCTTCCGTGACACGAAGCGTTATTACGGCTATATGGCGGAGATGACGGGTACGCTGTGGGAGCATTGTGCGGTGGGCGGTAGTCTCAGCCATGGCTTCCCGACATCCGTTTTGCCGCTTATTCATGCTGAAGCGCTCGGCATCCGTCGTATTGACCGCGTCAATAAAACGGTTTACCTGCGCCGTCCCGATAAAACGCCGCTCCTTTTCGCCGAGGGCTCTGTTCCCCTTAGCGACAAAGAAACATTGCGCGTCTTTTGCCAACGCACGCCCGACGGATTCGACTGGCGCGTCACATTGCCAAAGGGCTGGACGCAACGCGTATCAGGCGAGAGTTACACGCGTAAGGATATCCGCGTGCGCGACCCGTTTGTGCTTTCTGAGAAGGGGACTTACTACCTCTACGAGACAAAGTCTTGGGAAGGTGAGCGCGGCGTTTCGGTTCGCACCTCAAAAGACCTTGTGAACTGGAGCGAGCGAAGCCCTGTCATGGAGTTGCCGTCTTCAAACGCGTGCATAGCTGTTTGGGCACCCGAAGTCCACCATTATAGCGGCGCTTATTGGCTCTTTACGACACTCACTTTTAATCCCGACTCACAACACCCAATTGCGTCCATGGTGCAGGAAGGTTTCGAGGGTAGCACGCTTCAACCCCGCGGCGTTTGGATATTCCGTAGCGATAGTCCCTTCGGACCTTTTAAGCCTGTCAGAGAAGGGAGCGTCACGCCAGCGGAGTGGATGTGCCTAGACGGAACGCTCTGGGTTGAGAACGGCGAGCCTTGGATGGTCTTCTGCCATGAGTGGTGCCAGACGGGGAACGGACGCATGATGGCAGCTCCATTAAGCCGCGATTTAACCCACTTCACATCCGAACCGATAGAGCTATTCCGCGCGGCAGATGCACCGAAAGGCGGACGCGTGACAGACGGGCCCTTCTTGTATCGCACGAAGGACGGTGTTTTGCGTATGCTCTGGTCAAACTCGGTCAATGGACCTCAAGGGTGGGCGTACGGCATTCTGGAGTGTTCTTCAGAGAGTGGCATAATTCGCGGACCATGGAAGAATCATACTTGGCTCTATACGCACGATGGCGGACATAGCATGCTCTTTCGCAAAACGAACGGCGACTTGACGATTTCTTTCCACTCGCCAAACGCGGCAGGGAATGAACGGATGAAGTTCACCCCCATCGAAGAGACCCCCTCCGGTTTTAAGCTTCAGCTAGATTAGCCTTATTCTCAAAGAGATATTTCGCACATTCAGCCCGATTTTTGGTATAATAGGGGCATATGAATGAATGGGCGAGAATATTTACGGAACAAATTGCCGCGGGAGCAGGCGGGGTTGGTATTGCCCTAATTGCCGCGCTAATCGTTCTCGCGCTTTCGCGTATTACCTTGCCTGT
>CAVCAF010000108.1:0-6877 GCA_963600185.1 Azospirillum sp. 51_20
GGATTACTTTCCTGCAACGGTGGAAGCTATGTGGATGATGCGCTGACCGTTGGTGATTATTATGATAAGGGTGATAGTGCTTCCTCTGCGGACGAGTCTTTACAGGGTAATAGCAATAATGGCTTTTCGCGTGTCTTAGTTGAGAATGGTGGCGTTATTACTAATGGGGGATGGTACGCGATAGTTCTCGGTAATAAGTCCTCCTCAAACCGTATAGAGGTCGCGTCGGGCGGTCATTTCTATAATGTTGGACCTGTGCGTATTGGGTATCACCCCGAGGCGAAGGGTAATGTCCTGCGCGTATCGGATGGCGGACTTTTTGAGCAGAATGGTTCCGGGTTCTGGCTTGGGCAGAAGGGTGGCTCTTCGAATAGCATTGAAGTCGCGAATGCGACAATTACACTCGGCAATTGGGATCAGCAAGTCTACATCGGCTACACGAACTGCACGGGCAACGCGGTGCGCATTTTGCCGAACGGCAAGTTCCTTGGGCGTTCGGGTGAGAAGAAAGAACGCTCGGGAGTCGTCTATGTTGGTAACGCCTATTCTACGGAAGACCCCGCGCCTGGACATGATAGCCTTCTTGAAGTTCTCGGTGGCGAGTTGAGCGTAAAACAGGTTCAAGTGGGCGTAAACGGTTCTTCGGGAAATACGGTCGTCATCTCGAATGGTACGGTTGATGTTAACTCTTTCGTCTCGTCCCATAGCGAAACCGCTAATACCCTCGTGATCAAGGGCACGAACTCCCTCCTGAAGGCGGATACAATCAACCTCACGGCTAATAGCGAAGTCGTCTTTGACTTTGCAGATGGAGTCTACACCTCAGCCCCGCTTTTGGGCGGCGTAAACATTCGTGACGGAGCTCTCGTCCGCTTTGAGAATACGGCGCATCTACATAACGCTGAGAATCGTCGGTGTGAACTCGCGCGTAATGATGATAAAGAGATTGAGATTACGGATGAGACCCTCGCGGCGTGGCGAAATGCCTTGCCTGAGCGTTGTCGCCTTTCGCTTTCTTCTGACCGCAAGGTTCTCACATTCGCCGCGTCCAATAATGGGCTTGCGATAAGCGTCCGTTAAACTAAGGTTTCAATAATGCGCTTTAGTGTAATTTTATGTGCCGCGTGGCTGATGAGTATCGTCGCCCGCGCGGCAGAAGGGGGCGCGGCACTTTCGCTCGGGGCACCTTTTGCGGATGGGATGGTTCTGCAGGCGGGACGCGCCGTGCCTGTTTGGGGTACAGCGACACCTAATAGCGAAGTCTCTCTCCGTTTTGGCGCGGCGCAAGTAGTGACGCGAAGTGATTCTGAAGGTAAGTGGCGCGCTAATTTGCCGTCCCTTACCGCGTCAAAGGAGGGACGCGAACTTGTCGTCTCGGTCGGGAATGAAAAGCTTGTTTTGCGCGATGTCCTCGTGGGCGAAGTTTGGCTCGCTTCGGGGCAAAGCAATATGGAATGCGCGATTTGGAACATTAACAATATGCGCTTTCGCGACCGCGAAGGAGGACTCCTTACACAATATGTGAGCCGTCCGTATGTTCGTTTTTGTGAGGTCTCGACTGAGAAGCACTCCGTTTCGCCGCGGACGAGTTGGGAAAAGCCCGCGCGGTGGCTCCCGATTGACCGTAAGAATGTCGTCATGGGTGCGCGTAAGGGACTCTCGGCTGTTGCCTACTACTTCGCGCTTGAACTTTACGCGACACTCGATGTCCCTATCGGGATTATTGCCGCGGTGAAGGGCGGGAGCAATATTGACGCGTGGACGCCGCGGGAGGGCATTGGGACGCGTCCCGACTTAAAAGACCTTTATGACTTCCCAGTTGCTGAAGTACTCGATCCGAAATTGCGTCGCTGGCCCATTAGTGACTCAGCCAATCAACCGACGGTTTTGTGGAACTCTATGCTCGCGCCACTTGGACCCTTTGCCATGCGCGGTGCCATTTGGTATCAGGGTGAGCAGAATTGCAATGAACCCCAGCGATATGCTTCGCGAATGCATGCGCTCTATAACGGATGGAAGCTTAAGTTTGAGAATCCGTCCCTCTCATTCCTCTTCGTGCAGATTCCGCCGTGGGGTAGCCCAGAAATTGCCGCGTTGCAAGAAGCACAAGCACTTTTCGCGTCCGAAGAGCCCACGACAGGCATGGCGGTGGTAAATGACCTCGGGAACTTGAAGGATATCCATCCGAATGTGAAAGGCCCCGTTGGGCGTCGTCTCGCGGCACTTGCCCTCCAGCGCAACTATGGTTATAAAGACCTCGTCGCGGACGCTCCCCGCCCCAAATCTTGGAGCGTGCTTGAAGGGGGCGCAATTGAAATAACCTTCGACTTCGTGAAGAATTGGTATGTTTATAATGACGACCGCTCCATGGCGACGGGTTTTGAAGTGCGCGACGCTAAAGGGCAATGGCATAAGGCGGAGCTCGCCAATATGGGCATGTGGAAGAATCCGAAGACAGGTGAAGTCTTGCCGACCGCGTTCATCAATGAGAATCGCCTTGTTATCGCGTCCCCCGAAGTGCCTAAGCCGACGGGGCTACGGTATTTACATTCTGCGCCGTGGTATGGTTCGTTACATGCAGACACCTCCTTGCCGCTCGGAGCCTTTAGTCTCGATTTGACTGGACGCTAAGCGTATAAGTTTGGTATAATACAAGTAGAAAGTGTGAATTATGTTGAAAAGTATGAGATTTGATACGATTTGGACGCTCTGCGCCCTAGGGGTACTCGCTCTCCCTTTGGGGTTGTTCGCCGCGGCAACGGACTTGCCCGTACCCGCTGGGTACGCGGGTGACCCTGAGACAATTACGGACGCTTTTCAGCAAGAGACCCCCACGCGCCTTGAGATTTCGCTCAACGGACTTTGGCGGGCGCGTCCAATTGCGCCAAATGAGGGTGTGGATCGCGTCCCCGAGGGGGATTGGGGTTGGGGCAAGATACCGTCCTTTTTGCCGCGGGGCAAGTCGCTCGCGGGGGATGACGACATGCCAATTATCCCTGCTAAGCGGTTTGAGGGCAATCAATTGCCCGAGGACGCGAATCAGCGTCTTTGGTATCGGCGCACCTTCACAATGCCCACCGCGGCAGAAGGGCGGCGCGTTCTTCTTACTTTCGCCCATTTACACACTCGCGCGGAAGTGTTCTTAGATGGGGTGCATGCCGCGACAGTAGTTTGGCCAGGCGGCGAAGCGGATATAACCTCTTTGGCGAAACCTGGGGCAACGCAGACGCTCGCCCTTTATGTGTCGTCCGAAGATCCTGACTTTGTTGAAGAGCAGGAAGTCTTTATGGGGGTCGGGCTTAACTCGAAGCGTAAAGCCGTGCATCTTCTTTCATCCCGCGGCGTTACGGGTGATGTGACGCTCGCGCTTGTACCTAAGGCGGCGCGGATAGATTTCTCGTGGGGAGAACTCGCCGAGTCCGAGGAAGGTCCTCGCGCACGATTTATTGCGGAAACGAAGGGACTTGCCACAAATGCGACATGTTCACTTAAAGTGCGCGTTGAGCCTATTGCGGGCTGTAGGGGCAAGGCGCGTGAGTTTAGTTCAGGCGCTCTTACACCCGACGCGACTGGAACCGTCGCCTTTTCTGCCATGTGGGGGGATGTCGCGCGTTGGGATGAGGATACCCCCAATAATCGCTATCGCGTCTCGGTTTCACTTCTGGATGGTCAGGGTAATCTTTTAGACGCGGCGACACCTTTTGAGACGGGTTTTCGCACGGTGCGTGTCGTTGGTAAGGATGTGCTTCTAAACGGACGCCCCTTGCATATGCGCCCTCTTCTGCAATATGCCTCGGTAGACCCCGTCTCGGCACTTGATTATGAAGCGTCGCGCGTTTTTTGTCGCCGTGCTCACGCCATGGGCTTTAATTCAACGGCACAGAATGGCGCATTTGTTCCTGATAGCTCGCCGAATAATGATGAACTTATGCGTGCGGCGGATGAAGAAGGTTTTCTTTATGCGAACTCTGCCATGCCAACTTTAGGCGCGGCACCTTTTACTCGGCAGACTTTCTTTAAAGACCCGAAGCAACAAGAAGTTTGGCGCAAGCGGGCGCATCAGGCTCTGCGTGCCGTCCGTCGGCATCCGTCGGCTATCTTGCATAAGCTTAATATGAACATGACGGGGTATGGTGAAGACCACAATCCGCGCGTCATCGCGAAGTGCGCGGGCCCCGACCAAGAGAACGATACGCGGCGGAGTGCACTTCTAACGGCGCAACTCGCGAATGAAATTGACCCGACGCGCCCCGCCTACAACCACGATTCGGGTATGCTCGGCGACTTCTATACTTCTAATATCTATCTTGGCTGGGCACCGCCCCAAGAGCGTGCGGACTGGGTAGAGGGCTGGTCTAAGACGGGCACGAAGCCAGTCTATTTCGTCGAATATGGTACGCCTGACATGGCGCGGTGGTCGAGCTTCAGGGCGCCTTACTTCATTTACGCGACACCCGCCTATCAAAGTGCCTGGACGGCTGAGTTTTCCGCCGCCTATTTGGGTGAAAGAGCGTATACGGATGATCCCGCGGCATTTCGGCTTTTGCGCCATGAAGAAGAGCTTAATCGCTCCCCTATTACGCCGATTTTCGCGCCAGGTGGGTTCGCGGGCGGACTTAGTAGCGATGTTTGTGCACAGCCTTCGACAATTGAGGTGATGGGGCTTTTCTGGGCGGAGACTCTCAAGGGCTTTCGTGGCTATGGGCTCTTCGGTGCTTTGCCGTGGTGCCAAACGACTATGCTGACGCGCACGAATATGCCGCGGCGCGTGGAGAATCCGCGGCGTTGGCAAAATCTAAAGCGTCCTGGGATTGTGCCTGACTTCCGCCGTCCGTACGCCTATTATGGTGGACCCGTCCTCGGCGACTCAATTGATGAGCCTGCCCCGCACCGCTTAACTGTGTTTGGTGAGGCGCAGCGCCGCTGGGGCAAGCCGTGCATCGGCTTCATAGGCGACGCGGAAGCGTTTACGGGTAAGCGTCATCATTATACCGCGGGCGAAGTTGCCGAGAAGAAGCTCGTTCTTGTCAATGACTGCTCAATACCTGTGAAAGCCGCGTGGTCGTGGGTGCTTCTCGATAAGAAGGGCACAACGCGGCTTTCGGCGAAAGGGACGACTCAGCTCGCCCCTGGCGCACGCGTTGATGAGCGCATAGAGCTTAAATTGCCTGCTGAAGTTGGATACTTTAAACTTAAGGCGAAGGTTCGCTTTGATGGTGAGAAAGTCGCGCAGAAAGATTCTCTCCTTTTGGAGACATTCGCCGCGGAGCCGAAACCTGTGGAAGGTGGCGCGGTCGCGCTTTATGACCCCGTCGGACTTACCGCGAAACTCTTAACGCGCCTAGGGATTCCCTTCGAACATATTCGCGCGGAGGAGATGATTCGCCGTCCGTGGACGGTTGTCGGACGCGAAGCCCTTACGCGGCAACTCTGGGACACGGCGGTTATCCCCGCGGCAACGGCTGGACGCAAGATTCTCATCTTTGAGCAAAAGAAAGAGACACTTGAGGATGTCGGGTTCCGCGTGCAGAATTATGGTATGCGCATTGCCTACCCGCGCTTTCGTGATAAGCGCTTCGCGCTCTTAAATAAGAGCCGCTTAAGGGACTGGGCGGGTGAGTCCACACTCGTTTCGCCTGACTTTGATAATGAACCACGCGAGAGACTCGGACGCCTCACCCAGAATTGGGCAGGCTTTCGCAATAGCCGCGTGTGGCGCGCGAATAACCGCGGCTGTGTCGCGACAATTATCCCTGAGAAGCCTTCGGTCGGCGATTGGCGGGCACTCGCGGACGGCATGTTCGCGCTTGAGTATGCACCGCTTCTTGAGGGACGCTTCCGTCAAGGAGCCGTGACGCTTTGCCAATTTGATGTGACGGAACGGACGGTTTCCGATCCTTTTGCCGACGAACTTGTGCGCACAATGCTGAGCGCGTTCCGCGGCGTTGAACCCACGACGGATGTGCCCGATTTCCTCGGACGCCAGGCTGTACTCGCGGGGCGTGACTACGGCATTATGAGCTGGGCGACAGGTAAAGATCTCGTCGTCTCATCAGGCGCGAAAAAGCCCGAGGGATTCTTTGAGCAGGTGAAGGCGGGCGCGAAAGTGTTGGCACTTGGGCTTACCGCGGCAGAAATTGCCGCGTGGTCACCCGTGCCGCTTGCTGTTGCCGAAACAAATAATTGCTACTTCTCACGGATCGAGAAACCTGACGCGGAAGTCTTGAATGGACTCTCGAATGCGGACTTCTATTGGCATGGCGGGATGTCCTTCGCCGCGTTTCAAGATAACGACCCTGCGGGGAATGCCGCGCTCAAGGTGGTTCGTTATGGCAAGGGGGTCATTGTCTTTTGGCAGTTGCCGCCTTGGGTGTACAATATAGATGAGAATCCTCACCAGCGCGTCACAAAACGGACGGCTTATCGCATGCTTGCACGGCTCATGGGTAACCTTAATTGGCACATCTTCCTCGATGGCACAGGCTACCATAAGCGGATAATGTACCGCGACACTCCCATCGCAGAGGACGACCCCTACCGCTGGGTCCAGCTCTAGAAGACTGCTAGTTAGGTCGCCCTCCGCGTCACTTGGGTGAAGCATTTTTATTCAATTGTCAAAGATCAATGAGAATTGAAAATTGAGAATGTAAAATTGAAAAAGGGTGTCTTTTACACCTTCTAATTCTTAATTCTACATTTTTAATTCTCAACTCTCGCGCCAAAGGTAGGGTGGTATTCTACAACTCTACACGGCTAAAAAACGCCATACGACTGTTGCGCCAATGGTAGGGGGCGGAAGGGACGCGGGACCTACCATTGTGGAACGGGGCGGAAGGGACTCCGCCCCCTACCAAACTTCATTCTCTGCGGACTCTGC
>CAVCAF010000109.1:0-6770 GCA_963600185.1 Azospirillum sp. 51_20
GTAATGTTTAACATTGTAGCTACAGGAGAGAGTATATAATGCCAAAAGTATCTGTATTAATTCCAGTTTATAAGACAAATGAAGCCTATTTGCGTGAGGCGATTGAGTCTATTTTGAATCAAACCTTCACGGACTTTGAGCTTTTACTACTTGATGATTGTCCAGAGGATGACCGTGAAGCGATTGTAAAGTCTTATAATGATAGTCGCATAAAATACGCGAAGAACGAGAAGAACATCGGCATTTCTAAAAGCCGCAATAAGCTTATAGATTGGGCGCAAGGCGAATATCTCGCAATTTTTGACCATGATGATATTTCTTTGCCCGAGCGCTTAGAAAAGGAGTCTGCCTATCTTGATAGCCACCCCGAAGTCGGCGTGGTCTCTTGTTGGGCGGAAGTATTCCCTGTTGAGACTATTAAGTTTCATTTTGCCGCGGAAGATTCGGATATTAAAATGTCTCTTATGGCGGGTTGCGTGCTTGTTCACTCTGCGTCCATGATCCGCAAATCAGTTTTAGATAAGAATAATATACGATATGAAGAAGAGTTTTCGCCTTCCGAGGATTATTGTTTGTGGCTTAGATTGATTCCTTTTACAGAGTTCCATAATTTACAGGAAGTCCTATTTAAATATCGTCAGCACGAAACCAATACAACTAAGCTTCAAGCGGAAAAGATGGCTAGAGCGGGTAAAAGACTGCTTTTTATGGCGCATACGAACTACCCGACTTTATTCCAAATGTATTTGGAGGAGAAAGGGACGATTTCCCATGTAAAGTTCTGCGGCATTCCGCTTATAAAGATAGTCGCGAATTCGCGAGGAGCGAGTTATTATCTCTTTGACTTTATTCCCTTTCTACGCATAAAGCGTAAGGTTCTGTTTTGGTCAAATTTAACAGTGTGGAAAGCTGAGAAATGATAGACCCTCTTCTTAAACAGCAACTTACGCATACAAGAGCACGATTTGAAGCGATGCTGTCAAAGATTGCTTCAATGCCCCCGAGCGAAGAACGGACGCAATTAGCTTTGCGGGCGCTACATGTGGCGTGGAATATAGGGCATGGCTATTATAGTTCGGATGTGCTTGAGAAAGTGTTTATTGACCAAGCGAAAGCCCTGCATTGCGAACTTCCCGCGTCGTATACGCCTAATACATGTTTAATTGTTTTATCAACGGCTTATACGGTTGGTGGGCATACGCGAGTTGTTGAGCGCTGGATAGAAGAAGATTCCGTCCGTCATTATTCAGTCGTTCTTACGCGGCAATGTAAAAAGGCAATACCGCCGCGGTTAATCGCGGCAGTTAAGAATAGTGGCGGCGAATTGATTGTGTTCCCCAACGGCTGGACTACGGAACAGAAGGCATTAGAACTGCGAAAACTATCTTCAAGGTTTGAGTCCGTCGTTTTGCATGTGCATATGGACGATGTTGTCCCCTTGGTAGCCTATGGCACCGAAGAGTTTAAGCGTCCTGTTGGCTTCTATAACCATGCAGACCATAGATTCTGGCTGGGGTTATCGGTGACGGATCTTGTCGCGGACTTGAGGACATGGGGACAGAAGATAACCCTAGAAAGACGCGGCGTGAGTGAGTCGTTTTTGTTAACGATACCGAGTGATAGTAAGCCGATAGAAATTAAACCGAAAGAACAAGTGCGGCGTAAATTGGGCATCCCAAAAGAGGCGAAGGTTGTCCTCACGGTTGGCGCTTCTATGAAATATCGTCCGCTTCTCGGGATAGACTTTCTTGATCTTGTCCGTCCACTCCTTGCGGCGCGTAAAGATATTGTTGTTATAGGTATCGGGATGACGCTAAAAGAGTATCCAACTTGGGCAAAAGTTAGCGCCGAATATGGGGGCAGGCTGAAGGCTATGGGCTATGTTGACAATGATGCCCTGTATGATTGGTATTTCGCGGCAGATCTCGTTCTAGACTCTCGCCCAACATCTGGCGAAACGGCGTTAACGGATGCCGTTAGTTGTGGTTGCCCAGTATTGACGGAAATGAATCCAACGGGTCTTATGGAGTGGATTATTAAGAGCCCCGCGTTTTGTTCAAGTAATTCCGAGCTTATTGAGCGGGCTCTACGGATATTGGACGGCCCCACCTTCGCGGCTTCTCATATTGCCGCGGTTAACGCGTCTTTAAGAAAATACAATAGCCGTGAGAACTTTCAGCACTTACTTAACGACTATTTTGCTAAATTATTGAGCCACGAGCATAAAATTCATGCGTTCACGCCGAAGTTTACGGACTTTAATGATCTGGACGCGTACCATTACATTATGGCGGATGGCGTTAAGATGAAGACAAACTGGGGCTTCTTGTTTAAGCGCTATACTCAAGAAGACGGCTTTACACGAAAGAAGATTATTGAAGTCTTCAATAAGAAGTATGTTCGCGAATTCATAAATTACGAGGCACTATAATGGAATTGTGTGACCGAGAGCATTGTACAGGCTGTGCCGCGTGCGCGAATATTTGCCCCGCGGGTGCAATTCGCATGGCGATGGCGAAAGATGGATTTGTTTATCCTGAAATAGATGCTTCGCGTTGCACGAATTGTGGCTTATGTCAGAGGACCTGCCCAGAATTAACGAAAGTAAGCTTACACGCGCGCCCCAGCGAATGTCATGCCGTAATGGCGACGGATGAACTTCGCGCTAAGAGTACTTCGGGCGGTGTATTCTCGTTATTAGCGAGCGCATGTCTAAAAGAGGGCGGCGTTGTTTATGGTGCCGCGTTTGATGAGAAGTTAAAGTTGCGGCACCTAAGAGTAGATTCTGAAAGCGGGCTAGGGGCTTTGCGCGGATCAAAATATTTGCAAAGTTCCATAGGTTTATCATTTCAGCAAGTACGCGACGATTTAAAGGCTGGTAAGAAAGTGCTATTTGTCGGCACCCCTTGTCAAATCGCGGGCTTGCGCAATTACTTTAAGCGCGATTTCGAGAATCTCTTACTGGTTGACCTAGTCTGCCATGGTGTCCCCTCGCAACAGGTATTTGACGCGTATTTAAAAGAGCAATTCCCTAATGATCCAGTTGTCGGCATTGATTTCCGCAATAAGAGAGATGGCTGGGGAGGTAGCTATTTACTACTACTACTACTACTACTTTCGGGTAATAAAGTCTATAGAAAAGACCATGAAGACGGCTATATGGACTCTTGTCATAATTGCCAGTACGCGCAAATGCGCCGCGCGGGTGATTTTACAATAGGAGATTATTGGGGCGCTAAGAAAGAGGATCATGACGGCAAGGGGACTTCGCTCGTTTTCTTAAATTCGCCCAAAGCGCAATCTTTTTGGCAAGAGCAAATTGTCCCCAATCTAAAGCATGATAAAGTTCGCGACGCGGCACTTGTTGAGCATATACAACCGCAGTTGAGACAACCTGCTGCGCCTCATCCGTGCCGAGCAAAGTTCCTCGAAGAAGTAAGTGAAGTTGGCTTCTCAAAAGCACTCGCTAATAATATGTGCCATGCGAAGTCCGTCGCGCTATTGAACTTTCACTGGGAGAATGTTAATTTTGGTGCTGTCTTGACCGCTTTCGCCCTAAATCGCTATTTGCGCGACGCGGGATATTTCGTTCAGAATATAGATTATATTCCCTCTTTTAAATGGATAGAAGATGAACCCCCAAACGCCTATTTTGAAGCGTTTCGGACGCAGTATTTGCCGCGGACGCGGCAGATAAGGGCGGGTGAGGATCTATCCATCCTTAATGAATGCTTCCAGAACTTTATAGTTGGCTCGGACCAAGTTTGGCGACCTTACTTTATTGAGAATGAGAAAGAAGCGTATATGCTCGCTTTCGCGAAGAATGACAAGAACCTCATTTCTTGCGCGGCGAGTTTTGGTGTAGATAAGCTCAATCTTTCAAAGCGTGAATGGTTAGAGTATGCGCTTCGCCTCGCGCGGCTTGACCACTTGAGTGTAAGGGAGAAGTCCGCCGTTGAGATATGTCGTGAAATGGGACTCGCCGCGACGCAGATTGCGGATCCCGTTTTTCTCTTAGACACCTCTGTTTGGGATGAACTCGCGGCATCTTGTGGCGCGACTAAGGCGAATGCGTTCGTTTATTACATGATAAACGATAATAGAGAGAAGGACTTTCGCGACTTTATAGCGACGGACGCGAAAAATCTGAATTATGATCTTAGCATAGAAGAATGGCTTTGGCAAATAAAGAATGCTAAGTTACTTGTGACGGACTCGTTTCATGGGTCGTGCTTCGCTATTCTATTTAATTGTCCCTTTGTATGCATTAACTCAAACACATTAACGCAAACGCGTATGCGCTCATTGTTTGAGCAGTTAGGTATTAAGAATCGTCTTTATTCTGATTTCTCAGAGACCACCCTTGATAAAGTCCTCAACGAGAAAATAGATTGGTCTTTGGTGAATAGTAAGGTTGAGGTCCTCCGTAAGGAAGCGCGGCAGTTCCTCCTGGACGCATTGTCTAGGGGGGGGGGGGTATATGAGAAGCGTGAAGCTAACAAGAAACTGCGCGACTTTATCCTCAAAGGCGCGAGATTACGAAAGTTCGCTATGCGCCTAAAATATAGCCGCTTCGTAATGATGAAGAATCTAACGACAGGCAAGCGGCACGCCAAATATGAAGAAAAGAGCCAGAATTTCAGAACTAAACTTAAAAAGATGAAAAAGCAAATTAGGGAGGCTTTAAATGCACGCGATTGACCGTAGTCTCATAAAACTAATGTTTAAATGTTTGATTTCCCGTAAGGCGAGACGCGAGTTCGCTAAGGTAAATCCATGGACAGGTTGTCATCGGTTAATTATGACTTATGTAATTCGTGATGAAGCCCAGACTATAGAGCAGAGCATTCGCTTTCACGCGGCAATGGGCGTGGACGGCTTCATCGTGAGTAGCCATAATTCTGTGGATGGAACAAACGCGATTCTAGAGAAGCTTAAAGAAGAAGGGCTTGTACTTGAGATCCTTTATCGGCAAACCTTAGAACACCGCCATAGTGTATGGGTTAATGAGATGGTACGATTGGCGCGGCGTAAATACCATGCGGATTGGGTTATCAATGCGGACGGCGATGAATTGTATTATTCGGATAAATTAAATCTAAAAGAAAGTATTCTTGAGTGTGGGGGCGCGAATTCGCTTTGGACGGACTCCATATTCGTTTTCCCCACCAATGAGGAGAATTGCTTCAAGAACGACTATTTTGTTACGCGTCCACTTCAAAAGTTTGAAGCCGAGATGTTTGGCGTAATGGATGACCCCGACTTCGAGGAATATATTGGCTTTCAAGATTGTCGAAAAGTCATTCATCGTACGCGTGGTTTCCGCGGCGTTTGTGACGGTAATCATTGTGTTAAAATGGTGCACGAGAGAAAGTGCCGCGTGGCAGGTATTAGATTATATCACTCACATATTCGTAATTTTAAAGGCTATGTAGATAAGGTTCGCCGTTGGCACGATACCGCGAAGTTAATGCCTCAAGGCATGAATGAGCATAATAAAAGGATGGTCTCCCTTTATGAACAGGGCGAGGAAGCTTTGCGCGCAGACTATGAGAGAAGATTTGGATTAAAGATGCGCGAGAAATTACTTGAACTCGGGGTGATTGCAAAAGACCCATCTGTACAAAACTTTATGCAGTATAAGGGTATTCTGTAATATTTATTAAGAGATAAATGAGATGAAATCAAAGCAATTTGCGTCAGGTGCTATTCTTTATGAGATCCCCTATTTTGTGGATAATCGAGGCTCGCTTAATGTCTTAGAGATTACGAAAGAGCTTCCTTTTGAATGTAAGCGCGTTTTCTATACTTATTCCGTGCCGAATGGCAGTGTCCGCGGCGAACACATGCATAAGACTTGCGAAGAGTTCCTTGTCTCACTTCATGGGGCGCTTTCGGTAATTGTGGATGATGGTCGGGGTAATAGGGACGAGATAGTGCTCGACTCGCCCAGTAAAGGGCTTTGGCTCCCGCACGGACATTGGGGCGAACAACTTGAGCATTCAAATGATTGTATCTTACTTGTTCTCGCGTCTCATCCATACGATTCAAACGATTATATCCGAACATACGACGAGTTTCTAAAGTATGCTAAAGAGATTGGCGCGTCAGGGAAGGTAGAATAGAATGATGCTTTCTTTTATATCTCAGCAAGGAGCCACGGCATGATTTCCGTACGACAGTATGAACCCACAGATCGTGAAGTGTGGGATACATTTGTTAATCAGTCCAAAACACCGATGTTTATGTTTAATCGGGGGTTCATGGAGTATCATGCCGATAGATACGAAGACGCGTCCCTCATGTTCTTTAAGGAAGAGAAACTCATTGCTGTAATGCCCGCCTCACGGCATGGCAATGAACTTCGCTCATACGGTGGTTTGACTTATGGCGGCATAATTTCGGGCGCTAAGATGCGCCAAATAACGATGTTGGAATGCTTTGCCGCGTTAAAGAATTATGTCCTGTCCCAGGGGGGGGGGGGTATGCTCTATAAAGCCATTCCCCATTTCTATCATATACAACCAGCCGAGGAAGATCTCTACGCACTCTTTAGAAATAATGCCCAATTAGAAAAGGTAGAGCCTTCTGTAGTTGTTAATCTTAAGAATCCACTTAAGATGATGAGACGGCGCAAGCGTCAGATAGCTCGTGCCAAGCTGGAAGGTGTAGAAGTACACGAGACGGATGACCTAGACGCATTTATTAATTTAGTAAACGCGACATTAATGGCGCACCACGGCGTTAAGGCAGTCCATACAGCGGATGAG
>CAVCAF010000110.1:0-6760 GCA_963600185.1 Azospirillum sp. 51_20
TATAACAAAACGGACAGTATTTGGCAAACGGGGCCTTTACTGGCTTCTACCATTTTCGTAGAGAACGGACATTATTATAGCAAACTGCGATACTTCAACTAAAGTAAAGGGGTTGTTGTTTTCAGGGCGGTCATATGGTATAATGTAAAAAGTCGCGTGATTAAGTTCGCGTAAGAGGTTTTGTATGACGAAAGGAGTTTCGAAAGTTATGCGGGAGCATTGGATACGCGGTTTTGTCGCGGCAACTAGCGTACTTTTGGGTGCGTTTACGAGCTTCGCGGCAGTTGATGTCGTCGATTTGGCGGGTATATGGCACTTAGCGTCGTGCACGAATGAGACGGCGTGGGAGGGCATGGTGCAAGTGCCAGGTGATGTCCATACCGCCCTCTATGCGGCAGGGCGCATTCCGAATCCGTATTGGGGTTGTAATGAGACAAATGTCCAATGGGTGGCGAAGGAAGGGTGGGTCTTCTCGCGTGTATTTGATGTGTCCGCTTCATTCGCCGCGAAAAAGCGCATTGTTCTTGAGATTGAGGACGCGGATACCTTTGCCGACATCTATCTGAACGGCGTGAAGGTTGGCGAAACATCCAATCGTTTTGCGCGTTGGGTATTTGATGTGAAAAGGACATTAAAAGTCGGACGCAACGAAATCCGCGTCGTCTTCCGTAGCGCCTGGTTAGAAGCGGATAAGCGCCGCGCGGCAATTGGGCGTCCGTTCCCGATGAGTAATGTGCCTTGGGCGAAGAATCAAGCACTCATCCGTAAACCTGCTTGCCATGCGGGTTGGGACTGGGGACTCGCACAGATGACGACGGGGCTTTGTGGTTCTGTGCGCCTAATTGCGCATAACGGACTCAAGATTGACTACATTTATTGTGATCAGTCGTTCAATGACGACCTTACACATTGCGATCTTACGGTCTACGCGGATGTGACCGACGCGCAGGGCATTCCTTCAACGATTACGAATCGCCTTTCAATCGCGAATCCGCCGCTTTGGTGGCCGAATGGCGCGGGAGAGCAAGCGTTTTATACCTATTCCGTTAAGGTTGGAGATGAGACGGTAACGCGGCGAATAGGCTTGCGCAAGATAGAGATTTTGACGACACCCGATACGGACGCGAAAGGCAAGAAGGGTTCACGCCTCGCCGTGCGCGTCAATAATAGGGAACTCTTTATGAAAGGTGCGAACTGGATTCCGTGCGATGCGTTTGAGTCGCGGCAGACACCCGAGAAATATCGCGACCTTTTGACGAGTGCCGTCGCGGCGAATATGAACATGATTCGCTTGTGGGGTGGTGGACAGTTTGAGAAGGACGCGTTCTACGACCTCTGCGATGAACTTGGGCTGCTTATTTGGCATGACCAAATGTTCTCGTGCGCGGTTTATCCTGCGACGGATACCTTCTTGAGTGAGGTGAGGATGGAACTTGCGCACCAATTGCGCCGCTTGCGTGACCATGCGTCAATTGCGCTTTGGTGTGGCGATAATGAGTGCGTTGGTGCGCTTGGGTGGTATCCAGAGACGAAGGCAGATCCTGACTTCTACAAAGCCGCGCTGATGAAGCGCCATGCGGTGCAGGAAGAAATGGTTGCGCGGTACGATCCTTTACGGATGTTCTGGCCAAGCTCACCCTGTGCAGGACCTGGTAGTTTCGCGGATAATTGGAAGAACGACTCCCAAGGCGACATGCATAATTGGCAAGTTTGGCACGAGAACCGTCCGTTTGACGCGTATTACGCGTATTCGCCGCGGTTCTGTAGTGAGTTCGGCTATCAGAGTTTTCCTTCCATGGAAGTCGCCGAGACCTTCGCGACACGCGAAGAGATTTTGTCGCATGCCCCCGCGTTTGAATGGCACCAGAAGAATCCGGGCGGTAATCGGCGCATACGCGAAACGATGACGCGGTACTTCTCGCCCGCGAAAGATGCCGC
Source organism: Azospirillum sp. 51_20 (assembly GCA_963600185.1). Taxonomy (GTDB): domain Bacteria; phylum Verrucomicrobiota; class Kiritimatiellia; order RFP12; family UBA1067; genus UBA1067. The sequence continues at coordinate 1,939 of CAVCAF010000110.1, forward strand.
GGCGGAATTGCTCCTCTCGCAGTTTCAGCAAGGCATGGCGATTAAGATGGCTGTCGACGGATGGCGTGCACAGCGTCCGCGTTGTATGGGCACGCTCTTTTGGCAACTTAATGATAATTGGCCTGTTGCGAGCTGGAGTTCGATTGAATATGGTGGCAAGTGGAAGCCTCTGCAGTATCTCGCCAAGCGCTTTTATGCCCCAATCGCTGTTATTGCCCAGCCCACAATTACGGCGGGCAAGGCGGATGTGACGCAGGGACAAGTTTTCGCGCTTAATGATACTGCCGAGACCGTGGCGGGTGAATTAACGCTTGAATATTGGTCGTATGAGGGTGAAATCGTCGCGGCTGAAAAGAAGTCCGTCATGCTCCCGCCCGATAGTTCAACGGCTGTCGCGGCATTTGCTAAGCCCGAGGCGGGGAAGCCGACATTCCTCGTATTGACACTCAAAACGCCGCGGACGACTTACCAGAATGATTGGCATTTCGGGTTTTATAAGGATATGCCGCTCGCGGAAGCGAAAGTCACGATGCAGACTGCGCCTTCGGGGTCAATTACGCTTACGACGGATAAACCCGCGTTTTATGTCTGGGCGAATGTGAAGGGCGTCCGCGGCGAATTTGACGATAATTGCTTTACGCTTTTACCAAGTCGCCCTAAGACGCTGACTTTCTCTAGGGAAGTGCCGCGCGCGGCAGTTACCGTTACGCACCTCGCTGACCAGACGAAGACCGCGCGTTAAAATTGCCCAATAGCACCCCCAAGGTGAGGTATTGCGCCGTGCGGACGCATATGCTATAATACAGGGCAACGAAATGCGATCACTTTCTGTAATCTGGATTCATAAGCCCGCGGCAGATGATGCGCGGCGCATGCCGATAGTCGAATATGGACTATCGGACGCTTTTCGCGAGTTTTGCGGTGAAGCGTATAATGTCCGAATGCCCTTAGAGTATCCGCCTTTGCGCCTTAAGACGGTAGCCTCGCCCGAGGAATTGCCGCGGGCAGTGTTTAATGGGGGCTGTTGCCGCAATGGGCTAACGGACTTTGGACAGGAACTTTGCCTTTTATTATTGGATGATGAGTTCTTTAATTCGTCCATCGGGGCTCTTAGTCTTCGGGCATGGTTTAGGATATTTCTGCCGACTTTGCCGCGGGTCGTCATTACTTACCCAGGGCATGAATCCGTCGCCGTACCCCAACGGCGGTGGGCAAAGAAGCCCGCGTGCATTTTTGAGGAGCCCGCGCGGAATCATGACCGGCTCGTCCATTTATTTAAGTCGTTTTGGATGCCGCGCTTTTGGTATGCGCTCAAGCAGTATGTGCAAGTGAAGGCGGGCACCAACTGGCATACGCCCGGTCATTCGAGCGGCAACGCCTTCGCGACTTCGCCTTTCTTAAGAGGCTACTATGAGGCGTTTGGCTCCATGATTTTCCGCTCTGACCTCTCGGTTTCGGTGGAATCTTTGGGCGACCTCTCGAGTCCCGAAGCGCGAACACCCCTCTCGGAAGCGCAAAAACTCTCGTCCGAAATCTTTGGTTCGGCACTGAGTTGTTATGTGACGAATGGGACATCGACTTCCAACAAAGCGATGCTCATGACCTTACTTAAGCCAGGCGAGGTGGTGTTTGTGGATAGAAACTGCCACAAATCTGTCCATCACGCGATCGTTATGTCTGGCGCGGTGCCGCATTACTTGCCGTCCCATTGGAATGCACGCCTTGGGGTGTGGGGTCCTGTGTCGCTCGCGGATATTTCGCGCGAATTGGATGCTATGCCGTCGCCCCCGAAGTTGCTTATTTTGACGACTTGCACTTATGAAGGGGTGCTGTATCCAGTTTGGGAAGTCGCGCGGATTTGTGAAGAGCGCGGCATACTTTTTTATGCGGACGAAGCGTGGGCGGGGTATTTGAACTTTCATCCGTATTACACCCATGGCGCCACGGCGACGGGTGACATGCAACGCTATAACGCGGTAAATGGTTATAGCGGCGCCCATTTCGCGGTGCAGTCGACCCATAAAACTATGGCGGCGTTTTCGCAGGCTTCGATGATACATGTCTCGACGGGCTTTAAGAAGTTGCTGGAAGAAGACTCGTCGCCACAATTTCGGTGGCTTAGGAAGCGCTTTGCCTTACACGGGCACGGCTCGTACGAGAAGTTCGTGCATGACCTTCGGGAAATGCTCCGTTATTGGCACTCTACCTCGCCGCACTATCCGTTTCTCGCGACATTAGATATCGCGGGGGTGCAAATGCGACTGGAGGGCATGCGGCTTTTGGATGAGCGCCTGCGGTGGGTCGCGGCATTTCGTGCACGCGTTGCCGCGGAATGTGGCTTAGCCGAGGAGGATGCCTTCGCGACACTCGCCGAAATCGCGGGCGGTGAAGAGTGGCAAGCGGCGGGCTACTCGAAGGATCCGCTTAAGATGGTTCTTATGCTAAAGAGCACCGAAGCGTGCGCGGCGTTTCGTAAGGCACTCCGTAAGGCGAAGATTCAGTGGGAGAAGTCGTCCGCGACAACTATCCTCTTCCTCGTCACGATTGGCACGCAGGAGGAGAACTTTGAGGATCTTTTCCGTGTCTGCCGCCTCAATCGGGAACTTATTGGGCGGGCGAAGATGCCGCCCTTGGTGCGTCCGACAGTAAATGACGCGGTCGCGGCACAACCCGTAGTTTTGCCACACGCCGCGGCACTTTGTGATGGCGAATTGGTGACGCTCGCCCAGAGTATTGGACGCATAGCCTCGCAATTCGTGGTGCCGTATCCGCCCGGGATACCCGTATTTCTACCTGGACTTCGTATTACGGAAGAAATGGTGCACCTCATTGAGGATGTAATTGCTACGGAAGGTTCAGGCGCGGTGCATGGGCTTTTCTGCCGCGGTGAGCACGCGCCGTATTATGTGGAAGTCCTTAATCGCGATGAAGAGAAACGCTTCGTAAAACCGCACGCGGGATAATAACAGTAATAAAGGTATTATAAGAGAATGAGCCAATTTAAACTTTCCGATTCTTATGGTACAGCGCCCGCGCGTGCACCGTTCGCGCAAAGCGTTTCGCGGGGGGTGGCGTGGAATGATCTGCCACTCACGCGGGAATATACGGTGGGGCAACTCCTAGACCAGACGATTGCGCGTTGTGGAGAGAATGATGCCCTCATCTTCCCTGACCGCGATTACCGCTTGACTTGGTTTGAGCTCGGACGCGAAGTGGATTTACTCGCCCGTGGACTTATGGCGCTTGGTGTACAGCGCGGCGAAAAAATTGCGCTTTGGGCGACGAATGTGCCGCATTGGGTCGTCCTTATGCTCGCCGCGGCAAAGATTGGGGCGATCCTCTTACCGCTTAACACGAATTATAAGACTTATGAACTCGACTTCTCGCTTAAGCAGTCCCACGCGGAAAACCTGTTTATAACAGAAGGGTATCGGGATTGCGACTTTACGCGCGTCGTAAAAGAACTCATGCCTGAATTAGGTGTTTTGCCGCGGGAGAGGTTCCATACCGCGGCATATCCGCACCTAAAGCGCGTCATGTTTATGGGCGACACGAAGCACCGCGGCATTTATTCGCTTTATGAGATAAAGAATCTCGCGCAGGAGGTGTCGTACGAGGAGTATTTCGCGCGGCAGGCGGAAGTAAATGTCAACGATATTGTTAATATGCAATATACGAGTGGCACGACAGGCTTCCCGAAGGGCGTGCAACTTACTCACCGCAACATCACGAACGACAGCTTCTGGATTGCCCTCGCGCAGAACTTTTCCGTAAAAGACCGTCTTTGCGTACCCGTACCGCTATTCCATTGCTTCGGGTGCGTTTTAGGGATAATGTGCGCGATAAATCAAGGTGTGACGATGGTGTTCGTGGAGCGCTTTGAACCCGTGCAGGTACTTACGGCAATCGAGAAAGAGAAGTGCACGGCGGTATATGGCGTCCCGACAATGTATATCGCGATGCTAGACCATCCCTCATTTGATAAGTTCGACTTGCGCTCTTTGCGCACAGGCATAATGAGTGGCGCAGCGTGCCCCGTACATCGTATGCGCCAAGTCATTGAGAAGATGCATATGCGCGAAGTGTGCATTCCTTACGGACTTACCGAGGCGGGTCCCGTAATGACAATGACGCGCTACTTTGAGTCGTCCATTGAGCGTAAGTGCACGACGCTCGGGCAGGCGCTCCCTGGCATTGAAGTCGCCGTTATTTCACCCGATACTGGGGAGATCGTCCCGATTGGGGTGGATGGAGAGCTTTGTTGCCGCGGCTATAATAATATGAAGGGATACTATGGCCTCCCCGAACATACTGCCGCGTGCGTGGATAAGAATGGGTGGCTCCACTCGGGCGACATTGGGCGCATGGATGAGCAAGGTTACTACTATATTACCGGTCGCCTGAAAGACCTCATCATCCGCGGCGGAGAGAATATCAGCCCGAAGGAAGTCGAGGAGTTCTTAGGGCAGATGCCAGGCATTCGGGATGTCGCCGTGGTGGGGTGTCCGTCAAAGAAGTACGGGGAACAGCCCGCGGCATTTATTATCCGTTCGGAAGGCTCAACGATTACCGCGCAAGATGTCGCGGCCTATTGTAAGAACCAGATAGCTTGGTTCAAGATACCTAAGTATGTGCACTTTCTAGAGGAGTTCCCCTTAACGGCATCCCAGAAAGTACGCAAGTTTGAACTGCGCGATATGGCGCATGACTTATGGCCAAACGCCTAGGGAAAGTAGGCTGTTAGGGTTCCCCTATTGCGAGGGGCTTAAGAGACCGCGGTCTATCGACTTAGAGACCGCGGTCTCAGCACCTTGAGACCGCG
>CAVCAF010000111.1:0-6434 GCA_963600185.1 Azospirillum sp. 51_20
GAAGTCGTAACAAGGTAACCGTTGGGGAACCAGCGGTTGGATCACCTCCTTTCTAAGGAGACAGGGTACTTAAGGTACCCGAAGGTGAAACTCTACTTCGGTAGAGCAACATAAACTGTTCCTATACATAAACTTTACTGTTTTCTCAAGCACCGGTTCAAAGAACCCACTTTGCTCGGGTGGTGAAATTGGCAGACACGTATGCTTGAGGTGCATATGGGTAACTCCTTGCGGGTTCGAGTCCCGCCCCGAGCACCAACTACATTTTGTTGAAAATAGTGCTTGCAGTTTAGCACCGAAATATGGTATAATTTATCTCATCCTGCGACTGTCTGAGGAGGTCTTCCCTGCCGCGGGTGCTTCGTTCGGTTACGAGGTGTTCGTGTTTCGTGGTGAGACATTGGCAGGGGTGTTGAGGCTTCCCAGTTAGCAGAATAAAGAAAGATAAGTAAAATGAAGATCGATAAAGCGGCAATTAAGAGCGAGTTCCAGCGTCACGAGCGCGACACGGGTTCGAGCGAAGTTCAGATCGCCATTCTGACGAAGGAGATTGAGGCTCTTACTGCCCACCTTAAGGCGAACAAGAAAGATCATAGCTCGCGCTATGGGCTTTTGCGCAAGGTTCAGAACCGCCGCACGCTTCTCGACTACCTGAAGCGCGAAAATCTCGAGGGCTACAAGGCTCTTATCGCTAAGCTCGGTATCCGCCGCTAAGCGAGACACGCGGGGCAGTGCCCCGCTTTGCCTTTACAAACAGTAAAAGAAAAGATAAATAAATGCAAGGTACAAAGCAGTTCAAGGTCAATATTGCGGGGACGGACCTCGTAATTGAGACTGGGCTTCTGGCGCAGCAGGCGGCAGGGGCAGTCACCGTCTCGTATGGTGACACAACCGTCTTTACGGCGGTTACGAATACTGACACGCCGCGGGAAGGAATTGACTTCTTTCCGCTACAGTGTGAATATCGTGAGAAGTTCTACGCGGCGGGTAAGTTCCCAGGCGGCTTCTTTAAGCGTGAGGCGCGCCCCACGAGCAAGGAAATCTTAACGGCGCGTATGTGCGACCGCCCGATTCGTCCGCTATTCCCTGACGGCTACTATAATGATGTTCAGGTTAACTCGACGCTGATTCAGTCGGATGGTACGCGTGAGGCGGACTTCCTCGCGGTGAATGCGTCGTCCGCGGCACTTCATATTAGCGAGATCCCGTTCATGGGTCCGATTGGGTGCGTGCGTATTGGGCGCATCAATGGCGAGTGGATTATTAACCCGACCCACGAACAAAAGGCTAAGAGCGACATTGACCTTCTTTACGCGGGCTTGCGCGGCAAGTTCCTGATGATGGAAGGTTCGGCTTCGGAAATCTCGGATGAGGACTTCGTTGCCGCGCTAAAGCGTGCGCATGAGGAAGTTGAGAAGATTATCGACCTCCAAATCGAAATGCGCCGCGCACTCGGCAAGCCCGATAAGGATATTAAGGACATCCCGCAACCCGCGGATAAGATGGACTTTATGCGCAAGGAAGGCGGCGAGGCACTCGCGGCGGCTTTGCTCATTAAGGGTAAGCTTGAGCGTCAGGGTAAGGTCGGGGCGATTAAGGAAGACCTCCTTAAGAAAGTCGCCGAGAAGTGGCCTGAAGTTGACGCGGTTGGCTTCGTGCACCTCTTTGACGCGCTTGAGATTGAAACGGTGCGTAAGAATGTGCTTGAGAAGGGGCTTCGTATTGATGGACGCGCCCAGCACGAGATTCGTCCGCTTTCCGCGCAAGTCGGCGTCTTGCCGCGTTTGCATGGTAGCGCAATCTTCTCGCGCGGCGAAACGCAGTCCTTCGCGACAGTCACGCTCGGCACGAAGAAAGACGCGCAGGAACTCGATTCGGTGACGGGTGGCGAGGCTTCAAAGCGCTTCATGCTCCACTATAACTTCCCGCCCTACTGCACGGGTGAAGTCGGACGCCTCGGTTCTACGGGTCGCCGCGAGATTGGTCATGGTGCGCTCGCTGAGCGTTCGATTGCGGAAGTCCTCCCAGATGATTTCCCGTATTCAATCCGCGTCGTTTCGGAAATTATGGGTTCGAATGGCTCGTCCTCGATGGCGTCCATCTGCAACGGATGCCTCGCGCTTATGGATGCGGGCGTGCCCTTAAAGCGCACGGTTGCGGGTATCTCAATCGGACTTTTCACGAACGAAGACCAGTCCCAGAAGGTTCTCGTTACCGATATTCTCGGTGCGGAAGACCACTGCGGCGATATGGACTTCAAGGTCGGCGGTACGCGTAAGGGTATTACGGGCTTTCAGGTCGACCTTAAATTGCGTGGTCTTACATGGGATCTCGTCGAGGGCGCTATTAAGGCGGCGCACGATGCGCGGCTTAAGATTATCGACTTTATGGAATCGGTCATCCCGGCTCCGCGTGGCGAACTTAATAAGTATGCGCCGCGGATTGAGGAGATGCAAATCCCCGTCGATAAGATTGGTGCGTTGATTGGCCCTGGTGGCGCGAATATTCGTAGCATCGTCGAGACGACGGGTGCCCAAATCGACATTGACGATGATGGTAAGGTCTCCATTTTCGCGACTTCGCTTGAGTCAATGACCGCGGCGAAGAATGCGGTTGGGGCTGTGACGGCTGTCGCGGAACCTGGCAAGATCTATGAAGGTACGGTTAAAGGCGTTAAGGACTTCGGCGCATTCGTCGAGATTCTGCCGGGCTTGGAAGGGCTTTGCCACATTTCTGAGCTCAGCGATCGCCGCGTGCCGAATGTGAATGTCGTCTGCAAGGTCGGCGATAAGATGCGCGTAAAGTGCCTCGATGTCGATGAACGCGGACGCATTAAGCTCTCGCGTCGTGCGGCAATGGCTGACCTTGACGCTCAGGCTCAGAAGTAAAGGACGCGCGAGATGAACTTCGTGATGACTTTCATTGAAGGTCTCGCCTCGTTCATCTCGCCGTGCATCTTGCCGCTTCTCCCCGTTTACCTCGTTTATTTTGCGGGTGGGGAGCGGCTAGCGAAAAGGCGTACGCTTCTTGGGGCGTGCGCCTTTACCTTTGGTTTTTCACTTGTTTTCATTGCGCTTGGGGTTTTCGCGGGTTCGCTTGGCTCGCTCCTAAGTGCGCATCGCTCGCTCGTTAGTATCGTATGTGGCGGGCTTATTATCCTTTTTGGGCTTTCTTATCTCGGACTTCTTAGGCTCCCGACTTTTGGCAAAACGCCGCGGAAGCCCCCCGCACCAACAATCTTTGGTGCTTTCATCTTTGGGCTTATCTACGCGGTTTCGCTAACTCCATGTGTGGGTGCATTTCTTGGCGCGGCACTTGCTACGGCGGCACAAGAGGGATCTGCCCTTAGGGGCGCGGCACTTCTTGTCGCGTATGCATTAGGGCTCGCTATTCCATTTATTCTAACCGCACTCTTTATGACTCAGTTGAAAGGGTTCTTTATGAAGATAAAAAGTCATTATAAGGTAATTAACCCGATATGCGGGGCGCTCCTCATCCTTTTCGGCATAGGGATGATACTAAAGACTTTCGCGACAGCCGAAGGAACGCCGCCCACCCCAACCGCCCCCGCGCAAGGGACGAATAGCGTTGTGGAAGTCAGTTCCGCGGCGTTTAGTAATGAAGTACTGAACGCATCCGTCCCTGTAGTTGTTGACTTTTGGGCACCGTGGTGCGGACCTTGTCGGCGGATGGCACCCATTCTAGAGGAACTAGCGGCGACGAGTAAGGGACGCTTTAAGGTCGCTAAGGTCAATGTAGATGATGCACAAGATCTCGCGACGCGCTATGACATAAGCGCGATACCGAACATCGTCCTTTTTGAGAATGGGACGGTTAAGGCGCGTAGTGTGGGACTTTGTAGCGCGGCGGAATTGCGTGCACGCTTAAAGTTGCCGTAAGGATGGGCGTAATCCTCGAGAGTGAGCGCCGCGGAATTAAGGCGCGGTTTTTCTTGTTTTTCGTCTATGCGCTCCTGACGCTGGGGGCGCTGACCATGGTGTATCCGTTCGCCGTTATGCTTTCGGCGAGTTGTTCCTCGAGTTATGATTACGCGCGGCATAGTCCCATCCTTGACGCACTCTTTGATCGCGGCGACCGTTTTATGCGGTCGATTGCCTTGAGGTTTAGGGCGTTCCCGCGGGAGCTCTATCCGACCGCACCCGCGAATTGGACGAGTTGGGAATCTGTCGCGAAGGATAGGGACGCGGTGCGGGCATTTGCCGCGGAAGCACTTGCACCTTATGAGGCGGACCCCGCACGCCTTAAAGCGCGGCAGTCGGCTAGGGACTTGCTTGAGACCCTCCTCGCGACACCGAGTACGGATACGACCTGCTATTATGATCCGCGGGATGTCGCGCGGTTCGTGCAATCTAAATATGGCACGCTTGAGGCGCTAAATGCTGCTTGGCCAATCCCTCATAAGTCATTCTTTACCGTTTCCTTTTCGGCGGAATCAAAGGTTCTGCCGGGCACGAAGCACCCGAACGACCCGAAGTTTGAGACTTGGCTAGAGCTTAAGCGCAGTTATTTGACGCGGGCAATTGAACGCGGCGATTGGGTTTCGCGCACCCTCCCAGCGGACTTGACGAACCCCAAGACGGCATCTTCCCTGCGTGCCGCGCTTGCTGTGCAATTCCTAGACCATGGTTGGCGCGACTTCTTTGAGGGAGCACTCGCGAATTATCGGCTTGTGGGCGACTACCTCTTTTTACGCGGACGCGCTTTTGTGAATACGATTATCTTAGTTATTCTCTCTATATTCGCTTCCCTAACCGTGAACCCGCTCGCGGCATATGCGCTTTCACGCTTCCGCCTAGGGGGGACGGAAAAGATACTCCTTTTTTTACTCGCGACAATGGCTTTCCCCGCGGCAGTTACGGCGATACCGGGTTTCTTACTTATTCGCGATTTGGGGCTACTCAATACATTTGCCGCGCTTGTTTTGCCGACAGTCGCGAGTGGGATGTCCATCTTCATCTTAAAAGGATTCTTTGATGCCCTGCCGCGGGAACTTTATGAGGCGGCGGCGATTGATGGGGCACGCGAATGGACGGTCTTCCTGAAGATTACCTTGCCACTAACCGCGCCTATCTTAGCGGTTAATGCACTTAACGCATTCATCCACGCGTATTCCTCTTGGGAGTGGGCATTTCTTGTCTGTCAGAAGGAGAGTCATTGGACGCTTGCCGTTTGGATGTATCAACTTTCCCAGACTTTCGCACACCAACCCTGGTGCGTCATGGCGGGGTTTGTCGTCGTGTCAATCCCAACCGCGCTAGTTTTTCTTGTCTGCCAGAAAGTCATCCTGCGCGGCATCGTCCTCCCGAGCATGAAGTAGTCCATGGAAAGTGCCGCGCTTGCTCCCCGCTATACACTTCTAATTGTCACTTGGAAGGGCGACGACATCCTAAAGGATTGCCTTGATTCGCTGGTGCGCACCCTCCCCACATTACCGCCCTGCGTAGTCGTCGATAATGCGCCATTAGAATCGATGCGGCAACTTTGCGCGGGGTATCCGTTTGTTACTTATGTTGCAGCCCCCCATAACCTCGGCTTCGCGGGCGGCAATAACTTGGGGCTTCCCTTTTGTAAGACGGACTATATCTGCCTTCTTAATAATGATACCCGCGTCTTAGCGGACTCATTTGGTCCGCTTGTGGACTTTCTAGATGCGCACCCAAGTGCCGCGGTCGCACAGGGTACACTCATCCTTCCGAGTCTCGGGGGTGTGTATGATGATTGCGGGACGCGGCTGACGCGACTCGGACTCCAGCATCACCGCTTTCTGCATGAAGTGCCGCGCGCGGCACTTTCGGCGGCACCTGTCTTCTCGTCGAAGGGTGCTTTTATGATGATTAGGCGCGACATTCTGCCGCGCTTAGGGGGCATCCTCTTTTATGATGACTTTAAGAGTTATTATGAGGAGACGGACTTTTGTCATCGCGTGTGGCTCGTTGGGGGTGAGGTTTGGTTCGTCCCGACCACGCCCATAGAGCATCTTTGCGGCGCGACCTCCTCTAAGTTTGAGGGGTCAACCATTTGGCGGCAATACCTCGCGAATATCTTCTTTTCGTATCTAGCCAACTTCTCCTTCGTAGGGTATGTGCGCATTCTGGCTCCGTTTACATTCGTTTATTGCGCTTATCTTATGAAGTGCCTCCTTACAGGGAAGTTTAGGCACCTAGTGGAAGCAATGAAGGTTCCCTTTGACCTTTGGGGTAGGAGAAAGGCAATAAGTGCCGCGCGACGGCGCGTCCAGACTACACGCCTACTCTCTGACGGAGCCTTCCTTACTAGGGCGTGTACAGGGGGATGCGTAGGAGGGGTTCAAGAGACCGCGGTCTCAGCACCTTGAGACCGCGGTCTGTCGACCCTGAGACCGCGGTCTCTTGCCCGATAGACCGCGGTCTCCAAGCCAATAGACCGCGGTCTCT
>CAVCAF010000112.1:0-6323 GCA_963600185.1 Azospirillum sp. 51_20
GAAGTCGTAACAAGGTAACCGTTGGGGAACCAGCGGTTGGATCACCTCCTTTCTAAGGAGACAGGGTACTTAAGGTACCCGAAGGTGAAACTCTACTTCGGTAGAGCAACATAAACTGTTCCTATACATAAACTTTACTGTTTTCTCTAACACCGGTCCAAAGAACAAAAGCGCGACTCACAAGAGCCGCGCTTTCTGTTTGAAGAAATGAGAGAAAAGCCATCTTTTTGGCAAGTTTTCGAGAGTAAGATAGAGGTCTAAAAGGCTAAAAGGGCGAAAGTCTAAAAGAAAGAAGTGTTGAGAAGATGAAGCAAAATTCACGACGCACCGCGGCATATATAATTGCACGCTGGCTTTTAACGAAGGAGTTCCCTGCTAATTTGCTCCCAAGAGACGGCGATCGGGCATTTGTGCAAGACCTTGTTTACACGACAATTCGCCGTTTACGCACTTTAAGGTTCATTTTGGGCGATTATGTCAAAACTTGGCCTAAGGGTGAATTGGAAGCACTCCTTTATATAGGCGCGGCACAAATCCTTTATATGCCGTCCGTCCCCGACTTTGCCGCGGTAAATGAAACAGTGGACGCTGCAAAGTTTTGTTCTAATCCGTCCGTTGTACGGGTGACAAATGCAGTTTTGCGTAATCTTTTGCGAAATCGTGCAGTTATTGAGGCTAAAATAGCTTCCGCGGCACCTGAAACGAGGGAGAGTTTTCCGTCCGTTTTGGCTCGGCGGTGGGTGACGAAATATGGTGCGGAAGGCGCTGAACGGCTTATGACCTTTTTTAACCAACCAGCTGAGACTTGGCTCGTGCGTAAACCTACCCCAGAAGGTAAGAGTGTTTTTGAAAAAATGCCGCGCGGGGAACGGATAGAAGACCTAGAAGGCTACACGGAAGGGGCATTTATTGTCCAAGACCCCGCTATAGCAGGCGCAATTGACCTTATGCAAGTCGTCCAAGGCGAAAAAGTTCTTGATGCCTGTGCCGCGCCAGGCGGCAAAACGATTCAACTTTTCTGGCGCGGCGGAGAAGTTACGGCATGTGAGGTAAATCCGGCGCGGCGTTCACGGTTAACTGCTAATTTGGTGCGGGTTGGCGCGAATAATGTGCAAGTAGTGGCCTCTTTGGACGGTTTAGGCGGATATGATAAGGTGCTCGTGGATGCCCCCTGCTCCAATACAGGTGTTTTTCGGCGGCGTCCAGATGCACGTTGGAACTGGTCTACGGAAAAATTAGCGTCCCTCGTTAAATTGCAAGCCACAATTCTCGATCGCGCCGCGGCACTTGTTGTGCCGGGCGGACGGCTAGTGTATTCCACTTGTTCCTTAGAGTCCGAAGAAAATGAAGAGCAAGTCGCGGCATTTTTGGCGCGGCACCCTGAGTTTTCTAAGGTAGAGGAGTTTTCCACTATTCCTTTAGAGACAAATCACGACGGAGCCTATGCCGCGGCACTTGTCCGCGCAAGGTAAAAGACGATGAGATACGCTATTATCTCAGACATTCATGCGAACCCGACTGCCCTAAGAGCCGTCCTTGCGGACGCACAAGCACAAAAAGTAGACTCCTTTATTTGCCTTGGGGATTGTGTAGGGTACGGACCCCTCCCGCGGGAAGCCCTGCAACTTATCCGTCAATATTGTGCAACAACGCTTTTGGGCAACCATGATTGGGCAGTTGTGAATCCTGCGTCCGCTAAGGACTTTGTGGATGTCGCGAGTGAATCTATTGAGCGCCATCGTGCCGAACTTACTGCGGACGATTTGGAATGGTTAAAGAAACTGCCGCGGACGGTTACTTTTGGGAATGTTGCCGCGGCACATGCGGACTTTACGGATAAAGACAACTTCTATTATGTTGAATCTGCCGCGGACGCTAAGGCAAACTTTACCGTCCGCCCCGAACAACTTTTGTTTGTGGGGCATACCCATACGCCTAGCCTATTCGTGACGGGTGAATCTGGGGAGGTATACGCAATTGCACCTTGTGATTTTGCACTAGAAGAAGGCAAGCGGTATCTCGTGAACCCTGGCTCCGTTGGGTATCCGCGTAAAAAGGATGGCACCTGCCAATCTTCGTATGTAATTTATGATAGTGAAGCAAAGTCTGTCTATTTTCGCTATTTACCTTTTGATGTTAGCGGACTTCTCCAGCGGGGATGTGCGCCGAAGGTATCCAAATCGCGAAAGGGACTCTTTTTTGCGCTCGGCGCGGCACTTTTATTGCTTCTCAGTAGCCTCGTTTTTATCGGCACCTATTTTGCCGCGCCCGAAAGGGAATCTGTCGAGCGGGTGCTCATAGAAAAGGCCCTTCCGCTTGAGCCTACGGATATAGAAGTACGCGCGAATCTTAAACTTGCCAAAGATTCCGCACCCGTTACGCTCGAGGTGCATTTCTTATCGGTAGATGATAAGGATATTGCCCCCGCACAGATTATAGCGGTAAAGAAGTCGTCCCTTCGTGCTTTTAAGGTGCCTAAAAACACAAAGAAGGCGACATTCTCTATCCATAAGCTTGCCGAGACGGATTCGCCGCGGATTGAGGTTTTCGCCCCCACCCGCACAAGCGCTATGGTTTCCCATTAGTCCGCGAGCAAGTCCACTATGCGCAAGTTGCCGATGTTGGGCTTGGAAGGGTCCGCATAGTAGTGGGTGACCGTTTTTATGTCGTCGCCCGAAATGGACGAGGCGAGTTCCGCGCCAAAATGTTGATAGATATGGTCAATGCAAATCTTGCGTAATTCGTAAGCGGATTTATTGCCTCTAAAACCAAGGCGGCGCATGGCGTGGCTAATGGCGATAAGGGTATCTGTCGTTAGATCAAAAGCATCAAAACCGCCAGCGTCAACGATTTGCGTCCAAATCACGGGATGTATGGGCCAGAAAATGCGTCGCCCACTTGATTGCGCTGTCTTATGGGGGACATAATCGAGAAAGTAGCCGCCATCCTTCTCGACGAAGTTCTCCTTCCGCAAGCGCAGGACATCCCCGTTGCGCATGGCGAACTCCAGCATAAGTGTTGCCGCGAGCCACATCTCATTGGTGAGCGACGCATACCAATTCTTGACGCGCAGTAGCTGTTCGCTTGAAGGGCGTTTATAGCGCGGCGCTTGTGCACGGAAGATCGGGAACTCAAGTTTGGGGAGTCGCCAGCCTTTATCCGTATAGTAGACGCGCGCCCAACGCGCAAAAAGTGCTCGCACGCAATTGATGTAGGTCGCGGCAGTTAGGCGGGAGAGCCCAAGTCGCAGAAATTGTGCGAGCGCATAGTCGAAGGTTTGGCGCGTGAGTTTCGTGAGCGGATCCATAGGCGTGAGTCCAGCGATAGCGAAAACACGCCGCGCACCCGAAAGGATGTTGCGCACGGTGCGCACATTGGGGGTACCCGTCTTCGCGAATTGTGCACGCGCGGCGCACGGGTAGTAGGAGAGTATATCTTGAATGCGAGGTGTCATAGGTTTGATTCCTTTATGAGAGTTAGAAATGGTGAATAGTATACAATCCAAAAGTGCAGAAATAAAGCAAAAACAGCAACTTATCTAAAAGTTAGTGAAAAAGGGGTTGCATTTTCGGCGGAAAAATGAGAAAATAGTAGTGTTGTACTTTTTTGAGAGGAAAAGATTATGGCAGTATGTTGTATATTTGCTGGTCAAGGAGCACAGGTTCCTGGCATGGGCAAAGACTTCGCCGAGGCGGATGCCGCGGCGATGGAGTTGTTTGACACCGCAAACAAGGTTTTAGGTTTTGACCTTAAGAAGGTGTGCTTTGAGGGTCCCGCTGAGGAACTCACCAAGAGTAATATTTGTCAGCCCGCGATTTTCGTGACGAGCTACGCGGCGTATCAGGCGCTTCAGAAGAAGCGTCCGACGACTTTTGACTGTGCGGCGGGGCTTTCACTCGGCGAGTGGGGTGCACTTTGTGCCGCGGGCGTTTTGGACTTTGAGTCCACGTTGAAGGTGCTTGAGGCGCGCGGAAGATTTATGCAGGAGGCGTGCGAGGCGACCCCGAGCGGCATGATTGCAATTGTTGGGGCGACGCCCGAGCAGTTGAAGACCCTGTGCGAAAAGACGGGGTGTACTGTGGCGAACATCAACTCTGCCGCGCAACAAGTCCTTTCGGGTTCGAAGGAAGCGATTGCGAAGGCGGCGGAAGTTGCGAAGGAGCTCGGCATTAAGCGCGCGATTCCACTCGCGACAGCGGGCGGCTTTCATTCTCCGTTTATGGCACCTGCACGCGAGAAACTCGCGCCAGTCTTGGATACGATAACCTTCCATGTGCCGAAGTTCCCTGTGCTCTCGAATGTGACGGGCAAGCCCCACGCGGCAGATCCCGCGGCAATTAAGGCGCTTATGCTCGAGCAGGTCACGGGCACGACGAATTGGGCGGCGGATGTTGCCGCGGCAAAGGAACTCGGGTGCACGACTTTCGTGGAGTTTGGTCCAGGCAAGGTGCTCTCGGGACTCATCAAGAAGATTGATGCCGCGCTTACGACGACGAATGTCTCCGACCTCGCGACGCTCGAGACGACCCTCGCGGCACTTGGTTGAGGAACGCTTTTAACAGCTTTTTTAGTAGAAAGGATACATATAAATGAAGAATCTTGAAGGCAAAGTCGCCCTCGTTACGGGTGCGGCACGCGGCATTGGCGCGGCGATTGCCAAGAAACTCGCTACGAACGGCGCGAATGTCGCGATCTGCGACCTTAAGGCTGAATGGTGCGATGAGACGGTTAAGGCGTTGGAAGCTCTGGGCGTTAAGGCTAAGGGCTACGGCGTGAATGTCGCCTGCTCGGCGGAAGTTGACGCGTGCGTGAAGGCGGTTCTCGCGGACTTCGGCAAGATCGATATCATGGTCAACAACGCGGGCATCACCAAGGACGGCTTGCTGATGCGCATGAGCGACGAAGATTGGGACGCGGTTCTTAATGTTAACCTTAAGGGTACCTTCCTCTTCACGCGTGCGGTGGCGCGTCCGATGATGAAGAACAAGGCGGCGGACGGCACCCAGCTCGGCGGCTCGATCATCAATATCGCGTCCGTCGTGGGCATTATGGGCAACGCGGGTCAGGCGAATTACACGGCTTCGAAGGGCGGCGTAATCGCGCTAACGAAGACAACCGCTAAGGAACTTGGTAGCCGCAACATCCGTTGCAATGCGGTTGCGCCGGGCTTCATTCAGTCCAAGATGACGGATGTCCTCCCCGAGGATGTGCGCAAGAACTACATGGAGCAGATTCCGCTTAAGCGCTTCGGCTCGGTTGAGGATATCGCTAAGGCAGTCGCTTGGCTCGCAGGCGACGAGAGCGAGTATGTCACCGGACAGATTATTTCCGTCAATGGCGGCATGATTGGCTAAAGGATTTCCGCGTAGGTAAGCGGAGGGTCTACATACCCCCCTTGCATTCGCGGCGTAAAAATTGTATAATACATACATCTAACACAAGTAAGGAGTTCACTTATTATGGCAGGAAAACTTGAAGAACGCGTGAAGGACATCATCGTCGAGCAGCTCGGCGTCAACGCGGAACAGGTCACGACCGATGCATCGTTCATTGATGATCTCGGCGCTGATTCGCTCGACTCTGTTGAGCTCATCATGGCGTTCGAAGAGGAATTCGGCGCGGCCATTCCGGAAGAGGATGCTGAGAAGCTCACGACGGTCGGCAAGGTTGTCGAGTACTTGAAGTCGAAGGGCTATGGCGACGACGGCACTGCTCCGGCGAAGTAAGTCTTTACGCTGAAAGTAAGGCTGATGTCGGGTTCGGTAGCGTAAAGCAACCGAACCCGCGTCTTTTTTTGTTGTGCCTGCGGACTAAAACAAAAAGTCCACAAAGAAAGCACCAAAAGCCCACAGGGAAATAATCAAAAGTCCACAGGCAAACATCCCCAACTCCACAAAGAAATGCCCCCGAAGTCTATAAAGACATTTTGTTGGGTGTGTTATTGTTTATCTCACCCGAGAGCCGCAGAGTCCGCAGCGGGTGTTTAGCCGTGTAGAGTTGTAGAATTGTAGAAAGATCTATATCTCTACATTTCAACACAGCTATTAAAGAATCTCTGCGAGCTCTGCGGCTCTGCGTGAGATTTCTCTCAAGAGTTTAGATCCAGTAAATCCTGTCTAAAAATAGAACAAGAGATTAACAATTCCTTTCTTCAACTTCAACTAACTAGTGTAAAGCCTTTGCGTTCTTTGCGTCCCCTTTGCTGCCTTTGCGTTGAAATAAAATCCGTGTCAATCCGTGCAAATCCGTAGATAAAATGACGCGGAAGCGTGATTCGTCAAGTAAAAAAGACACCGAAGCGTTGACCTTGCGCCTGCTTCTGG
>CAVCAF010000113.1:0-5946 GCA_963600185.1 Azospirillum sp. 51_20
TCTCTCACCCTTGAGACCGCGGTCTCTAAGCCTATAGACCGCGGTCTCTTGAAGGTCTGCCAGTAAGAGGGGGTAAGTGCCGCGCTTGGGCAGGGTTTTGGAGTGGCTGGACGGGGTGTTCCTGCCCCGTAGCCTAATGCCGCGGAAGCACCCTCCCGCGGCACTTTGTGCGCTGGGGCGGACGCGATTTGTATGTACTTTCAGACCCAGATATGGTATAATTTAGGGTGTTCGGACGGCGGATAAAGCGAGAAAGCGTCCGAATCTCATAGACCGAGGGACTGCTTAAGTGGCAAAGTGCCGCGCTCCGCCCTTTTAGGTCGCACACGGTTTAGCGTCCAAGCTAACAAGTCGTTCTACAGAAATACTACCACTATTTCAAAATCCGAACGACATGAAGGCGAAGGTGCGCCCGCTAGGCGCATTGTCTTTTCATATATTCGGATTGGCCTGTGGTAGGGCTACTGTAGAGTGCATGAGAAGATAGTGCGCTCTTTTTATGCAGGCGAGGGGGTCTCCGCGGCAGTTTAGTGCACGAGAAGAAAGTGTCCGTATGTCCAGTGTGTCGGCTGAAACAAGCCAAAAGATTAAAAACATGAGCGTTATTTGCGCTTTGCTCGTCGTAATGATTCATGTTAGTTGGTCGAGAGAAATCCTTTCTCCGACTTGGTTTATAAATGAACTAGTCAAGGAAGGTGTCGCGCGGATAGCCGTCCCTTTCTTTTTCGTGGTCTCCGGATACTTCCTCGCGGCACATTTTGATGAAGAGGGCTGGTGGCGGCGGGAGACGAAAAAGCGAATCCATACTCTTGTTATCCCTTTTCTGATGTGGAGTATCATTGCTTACTTAGCCCTTTTGCCGATAGAGATGGTGGCAGACCATCTCGCGCACCGTCCCTTCGGGACATCCGTCGCGCTAACGGATTGGCGGTGGGCGAAGTTGCTGGGAATTGTTCCATGGATTCCGCCGCGGCATTATCCATTATGGTATGTACGCGCTCTTTTCATACTGGTATTACTCTCTCCTCTTATTAAGATGGGGGTGCGCAAGTTTAAGATTGGGTGGCTACTTTTCTGGTTCATTGCGCCAAAGATCGTGAGTATGCTTGTGACTTCTGGGTCGTATTGGAATGGATTCTTTACATATGGGTTGCCGCTTGTGGGCGGGATGTTTTACTTTTCTTTGGGCGTTTACTTGAGGAGCTTCAAGGTCAGTGTGCGCTCGCGGGCACTCTTTATACTCTGCGTCATACTCTGCGTCGTTTGCGGTGCCGCGATTCTGATTGCGCAAGTCATCCTAAGAGCTCGCGGCATAGATTTCCCGATGAAGATATCTTATCTGCGTGTGCCTGCCTTGATGTATGCGGTCTGGTATATTATGCCGTCGCGTCCGTTCCCGGAGTGGCTGACAGCGTGTGCGTTCCCGATCTATGTTATGCACATCATACTGCTACGACCCGCGTATCTCGTCCTTAAGTATTTCTCGGTGGGACAGCAAACGGCAGCCATTCTGACTTGCCTAACGGGGATGGTGCTCGCGATTGCCATCACGAATCTCCTGCGCAAGTTTGCGCCGCGCGTCTCGAACTTCCTTTTCGCGGGGCGTGTGCCGCGGGAGTAAAATTACCCATGCCACGCGGGGCGAAATTATGGTATAATATAGGAGAAATGGCTAGATTACTCATAATTATTGGCGCACTCGTAGTCGCGCAAGGTGTGCAGGCGGCGTGGTGGCCGTTTGGTAGCGATGAGGACGAGAAACCGCGCCTCTCAACCCTTATGGAACCCGCGTCCCTCATGATTGACGCGGCGTCGGACTATGCGGACGAAGGCAAGGTGGATGAAGCCGTCGCCGAATATCGCAAGGCACTGGCGGAACTCGACCGCGTGGAAGCGGAAAATCCGGAACGCGCGGCGACGAGTGAATTCGCGACAGTTCGCAATAAGCGCGCCTATGTTAGCGCGGCAATTGATTCGCTCTTGATGGATCAGGCGCGGCGCAATGCGAAGTCCGTCGCGGTTTCGGATACGCGCGAGTTGGAAGCGAAACTTGCCGCGGAGAAGGCGGGGAGTGCCCCCGCGCCGAAAAACCTGAAGCCAGGGGAGTCGCCCCGCGTACATGAAACGGCGACGCGGCAGGCGAAGATGGATGCCCTCCATAAGATCCTCGCGGCGAATCCGAAAGACCGCCGCGCACGCATTGGACTCGCGATGGAAGATCTTCGGGCGGGCGAATATGATTCGGCGCAGTTAATGATTAATGAACTTCTGCAAGAAAAGCCCAACGACGCCGCGGCACTTAATTTGCGTGCGGCACTCGAAATGGAGAAGGGCGAAAATGCCGCGGCGGAAAAGACGCTGACCCAGGCTATCCAGTCTAATCCGCGTAGCTATTACGCCTACTACAATATGGCGCGGCTTTTCTTGAAAACGCGCAAGGGTGCGGAGGGACGCGACTCGGCGCGGCGGTATTATGAGACGGGACGCGACTACGCGAATGGTCCCGTGGATAAGAAGTTGGAGGGCGAGGTTAAATGATACTCGCGGTACTTTTCGCGGCGCTGTTCGCATCCGTCACCGATATCGCGAGCGAGACGACTGAGTACGCGATCCCAACGAATGCCACGGCGGAACAAGTCGTTGCCGCGTGCCGACGGATGATTCCCGCCCAAGTGACGATCGAGGGGCACATCAATCGCCGCAGTCGCCGTGGGACGGAAGTCGCCGCCTACACCTATAAATTGACGCGCCACGGCGGTTCTACCCAGTTGCAGGTCTGGGACAAGGCGGGCAAGGCGGTTGAGATTAAGCCCGAGGGTAAGTTGCTCGATACGGATATTACTTGGAGCGACTTGACGCTCGACTATTTGCAGTGGCCCGATTGCGCATTTGACCCCGAGCGCGAACAGGAGTCCGTCCAGACGGTCTCGTGCCAAGTTCTGCTTTTGAAGAAGGGGGCGCGGGTCGTCCGTGCGTGGATAGATCGCAAGACGGGTGCCCTCATGCAGGCTGAGGAACTTGTGGGGGATGAGGTCATCCGTCGCATGTTCGGTACAAGCATAAAGAAGTTTGATGGAGTTTGGGCGCCGCGGACAATTGAAGTCGGCGCGCCAGGTGCTAAATATCGCACAAAGATTGTAGTCGATAAATTGGAGTTCTAAGTTATGAAGAAAGTTATGAAGGTTCTTAAGGTGCTGGGCTGGGTTTTACTCGGGTTAGTCACGCTTATCGTCGTCTTCGTTTTGGCACTTCCGCTTTGGATAGGTCCCGTCGCCTGTGGTGTCGCTAATCGCGTCACGCCCGGCATTACTAAGACGGATTTCCATCTCGGGCACTTCGCGCTCAACCCCTATAGCGGGCACATTGAGGTTGGAGATATGCAACTCGCGAACCCCACGAACTTCAGCGAGAAGAATGCGGTTGACTTAGGGCTCGTCACCGTGGATTTAGCGACGACCTCGCTCATCTCGGATACTATCTATATAAAGGATATCTCCATCAATGGCTTGAAGGTTTATTTGGACGCACCCGATGTCGCCAACTTCAAACAAATTGCCGCGAATGCCGCGGGTGAGGATGAGGAAGAGGCGGCGGAACTAAAAGAGGATGTCGCCGAAGAAAGTGCCGCGACGAATGAGACGCGCGTCGTTATTGACCGCATCCGCCTAAAGAATGTCGTCCTTCAATATGGCATGTTGCCGATTCCGCTACCCGACTTCGAGATTAAGGATATTGGGCGCGACGCGACTACGGGCGAGGCTAAAGGCGCGACTTGGTTAGAAGCGTGGCTCAGCATTATTGACCAGATTAGTGCTCAGGCGCAAGGTCTCGGTAAGGGACTTTTTAAGCTTGGCAAGCATAGTGCCCTCGCCGTCACGGGTGCCGCGACGAATGCGCTCACTACAGGCTTCACATCCCTCACCAACCTCACGAGTTCCACGACGGACGGCATGGGCGAGGCGGGTAAAGCCGCGGAAAAGGCACTTAATAAAGGCATGAACCGCGCCATGAAAGAAGCCGATAAAGCCGTGAAGCTCATCAATGGTTTCTTCGGTTCGGACGACAAGAAATAATTTAGTTCTAAGGAGGCATAGCCTATGGAAAAGAAAAACACAGCGTCGCGGAAGAAAGATCCGCGTGTAGAAATGACTGCCAAGGGTCTCGCGGAAGACTTCGCGTGGCACTTGCGCTATTCGCTCGCGAAGAATGAGGCGCACGCGACACCCCACGACCAGTACATGGCGTTCGCGGATGCCGTGCGCGACCGTATCGTTGAGCGTTGGATGAATACCCAAGACCTTTATAGCAAGAAGAATACGAAGCGCGTCTATTATTTGTCGCTCGAGTTCTTGATGGGACGACTTTTGGGCAATAATGTTATTAACCTCAAGGCGGATCGCCTTTGCACCGAAGCTCTGAAGGAATATGGCATTGACTGGAATAGCCTGCGCGATTATGAAGTGGATGCGGGTCTTGGCAATGGTGGACTCGGACGCCTCGCCGCGTGTTATTTGGACTCGATGTCCACGCTTGACCTCGCGGGCATGGGCTACGGACTGCGGTATGATTACGGTATCTTCCGCCAAAAGATTGTCGACGGTAGCCAAGTCGAGGAACCGGACGCATGGCTAAAGAATGGGTACCCATGGGAAATGCCGCGCCCTGAGTATACCCAGATTGTCCATTTCGGTGGCCATGTTGAGTGCGCGACGATTAATGGTCGCCAACAGTGGCGCTGGGTGTCGTCCGAGCAAGTGCAGGGCTTGCCGTACGACTTGCCAATTGTGGGCTATAAGAACGCGGTGAATACCTTGCGCTTGTGGTCCGCGAAGGCGGTGGATGAGTTTGACCTCGCCGACTTTAATAAAGGTAGTTATGTTGAGGCGGTTGAGGGCAAGGTTCTCGCCGAGAACTTAACGAAGGTACTCTACCCGAACGACAACACGATGGCGGGCAAGGAATTGCGCCTTCGCCAGCAGTATTTCTTCGTTGCCTGTTCGCTTAATGATATTCTGCGGCGGTATCGTAGTTTGAATGATACATGGGACGCCTTGCCCGATAAGGTCTTTATTCATTTGAACGAGACCCACCCCGCGCTCGTCATCCCCGAACTCATGCGCATTTTGATTGACCATGAGGGACTCGACTGGGATAAGGCGTGGGACTTGACCCAACGCGCGACGGGCTACACGAACCATACGATTTTGCCTGAGGCGCTTGAGAAGTGGCCCGTCTCTATGGTGGAGAGGCTCCTCCCGCGGCACTTGCAAATTATCTACGAGATTAACGGACGCTTCCTGCAGAAGATCTCGTCCCTCTATCCAGGCGACATTAAACGCCTGCAGCGCATGTCGCTTATTGATGAGACGGGCGAGCGTTATGTGCGCATGGCGAATCTGTGCCTCGTGTCTACATCGTCCGTTAATGGTGTTGCCGAGTTGCATACGGAAATCTTGAAGACTTCGCTCTTTAAGGACTTCTATGACCTTTGGCCTGAGCGTTTTCATAATGTCACGAACGGCATAACGCCGCGGCGGTGGCTTTTGAAGGCGAACCCCGCTCTCGCGCAATTGATTACTGAGAATATTGGCGATAATTGGATTACGCACCTTGATGAGCTAGAGAAACTCGAGAAGTTCGCGGGCAACAAGGCGTTTCAGCAAGCCCTCGCGAAGATTAAACGCTCCAATAAGGGACAGCTCTCAAATTGGGCAATGAAGAATCTCGGGGTGCACTTAGACCCGGACGCGATTTTCGATGTGCAGGTAAAGCGCCTACACGAATATAAGCGCCAGCTTCTCTTGGTGCTTTATATCATCATCTTCTATAACCGCCTTTTGGCTGACCCGACCTACGACCCTGTGCCGCGGAGCTTTATTTTCGCGGCGAAGGCGGCACCAGGTTATTACATGGCGAAACTTATTATTCGTCTCATTCACGGTGTCG
>CAVCAF010000114.1:0-5721 GCA_963600185.1 Azospirillum sp. 51_20
ATTACAACTGCTCTTTACAAGAGCTACGCCACGCGTAATAGTCCTTGAGTTCCAGATTCGCCGCGGCTTCTTCGTCACAATAAACCCAGACATTCGGGTGCATCTGAAGTGCGGAAGCTGGACAGAACTGGCTCACCGCACCTTCAACCATGCCCTTCATCGCACGCGCTTTTTTCGCGCCAAATGCGAGCAAGACAATCTCCCGCGCCGCGCAGATTGTGCCGATGCCCATCGAGAGCGCATAGCGCGGCACTTCCGACGCGTTCGCGAAAAAGCGTGCGTTCGCCTCAATTGTCTCAGGCGTAAGGCAGACTTTGCGCGTGCAAGAAGCGAGTGAACTGCCAGGCTCATTGAACGCAATGTGTCCGTCGGACCCAAGTCCTAACACCTGCAAGTCAATTCCGCCCGCCGCCTTAATCGCCGCGTCATAGTCCGCACATTCTTTGCGCCAGTCAGTGGCAAGTCCGTTAAGGACATGGGTATTCGCCTTATCGATGTCTATCTTATCGAAAAAGTTAGCGTTCATGAAGAAACGGTAACTTTGCTCATGGGTCGGAGCGAGTCCCGAATACTCGTCCAAGTTCCAGGACTTTACCTCCTTAAACGAAAGCTTGCCCGATTGGACATCTTCCGCGAGCGCGGCATACATCTCTAGCGGAGTAGAGCCTGTCGCGAGCCCAAGTACACAGTTTGGTTTCGCCTTAACACATGCGGCAACGCGCGAAGCGGCCTTGCGACTCGCTTCCTTCGCCGTCTTGCAAATTACAATCTCCATAAGATTCCTTTTCTTAAGGTGAAAGACTATTATACCATATTTAAGCGCGAGACCACAATTCCCCAAAAAGGCAACTCACATTCCGCAAACCCTTCATGCGGTTAAACTGCTGAGAACGCCTAAAGTGCGCCCGCCCCTGAAAACGCGTCCGCCATCGGCGAAAGTCGCCTATCTTATGTACCATATTCAACGCGCGTATCTTCCGCGGGGAACCGCCCTTCTTGCGACAAATAACAAGTCGCACATTCTGGGTGGATAGGCTTACAAAACGCCCTTTCTATCTGCAAAAGCCCCTGAAGGCGCAACCCATCGCGCGCATACATTGCGGCGGGGTCATGGTCACGCCCTAAAAGACGAAACGCCATAAGCCGAATGGGCTGGGAGACGTCCTCAGGCGGAAGCCAATCAATTAGCGTCTTTACGCGTCCATCATACAACGCGAAAGGCACAATAACATTCGATAAAATTGCCGCAGCGCGTCCGCGCCCCATAATATGTTGCTGGGTTAATAGGCGGATAAGACCGCGGCACCCAGCAGGCGAAAAGTCATCCGTCTCAAGGGCGGACATGATATCCGTTGCCGTAAATAGTGCCGCCGCGGCAGATAAGCGCGCGAGCGGACTATTACTCGGGCGCATAGAATTACGATTCCAGAAAATAAAACCGCCCGCACTCTGCAAGGCTGAAGCCGCGTTTTCAGGTTCCGCAATAAGTCTATCATAAGGAATCGTCTGGGCGATAGTGCGGAAGTTTTGCTTATTTTCCTTATACCCAAGTGCCGCCATAACCTCCTCATAAAATAGTTGCGTACGACTACACGCCTTCGCCGCGAGTAAAAGCCCTATCCGCCGCGCTTTTACCTCCAACCGAAAGCGTCCAGCCTCGCCCAGAAGATCGTGCGTTATCGCGGGATTTCGCTCCAACCGTTCTTGGCACGGACGCCTTGTGGCGGGTAGTCGTCCAAAAGGATATGCCGCGAGGTCAATTTGCTCAAGCGAGAAGGCAGGATTCGCCCGAACCGTGTCGCCAAGCGCTATAGAAACCGTGCCTTTGGGTAATGTTTCGGGCGCGTCCCCAGCCGACCAGGTAACATGCGCGATTACAGACTTATAACGAGGGTCGCCCGCGTGTCCATGAAGAGTCCAATCCCGCGGCGATAAATGAACCTCAACATCGCCGCGCAAGAAGTAAGATCGCCCATGCGCGGTGACTTCTAGTACGGCACCCCTAAAGTCCGGACCCGCTTCTTGGTTCCAGACCCCTGGATGAACGACGCGGACAAGGGCACCTTCTCTCGTTACCAAGTTCTTAGGGCGCAGATTATAATCGTACCAGATGGCTTGGACATGCCGTTCACTTAAAATCTCGGCGCACCTTGGGTCAATGCACGAATACTTTCTCTTCATGGACGCCTCCTTTAATCTCCCCAATTAACAAAGTTCGCCTTAGGCACAAATAATCGCACGCGCTCAATATGGTCTACCTTGGGTAAGTCCGGCGAATTAGGCGCGCCATAAATCTCTATAACATCAAAACGATAAGCGCCCTGCCAATGCTCCCTTCGTAACCACGCCATGCAAGCGCGGCGAAGAAGCCGACATTTACGATTATCTATACTACGCAGGCGCGACTGATAAGGAGAAAAACTCTTATGTTGCTTAACTTCCACAAAAACGACGGTTTTTGTCGCTGGTTCATACGATATAATGTCAATTTCCAAGCGTCTATCGCGCTTATAAGGGCGGACATTCCGATCTAGTATACGGAACCCCCTCTGCTGTAGCCAGCGCGTTGCTATCCGCTCACCCCAAACACCATGCACCACGCTCTTATTCGGTTCCGCGGCACCCTGTACAACACTTTTATTCATTCCCAAACCACCGTATACCGTGCCTTTATTCATTTCCGAGGAGCCCGGCACGACGCTTTTGTTCGTTAAACGCGTCCAAAGTGCCGCGATCAATCCCATAGGGTGCGTAGAGCCTTTATTCATTGGCGACTCCTTTCTATAGCCTAATAAGGATTTATACTACCCATTTATGCCCAAAATGAGCCGTCTTCTAGTTGACGATAAGAGGCGGCTTCCATAATATCCTCTTGCCCGACATCCTCGTGCCCAGCGAGATCCGCAATCGTCCGCGAAACACGCAATATACGATCGTAGGCACGCGCCGAAAGCTTTAGCATATCAAGTATACGACGAACCTCTTCTTGCGCCTGGGTACTCAGGCGACAAATGTCTTGCAAATCGCGGCTTTTAGCGTCCGCATTGGATAACACCCCAGGCATAGACTGGTAGCGCCGCCGCTGGATTTCGCGCGCGGCAACAACCCGCGACCTTATCGCGGCACTTGATTCGCCATAGTTAAGCCCCGCGAGCGACTTAACAGGGACAGCCTGCACACCTATTTGGATATCAATACGGTCAAGAAGCGGACCTGATATGCGCCGCTGATATTTTAGAATCTGGGACTGCGTACAGCGGCATTCGTGCGTAGGGTCATTATAATAGCCACATGGGCATGGATTCATCGCGGCAATTAACATAAACCGTGAAGGGAAATCGCACGCCGCCGCCGCACGCGATACCCCAACATGTCCGTCCTCAAGCGGTTGCCGTAAGACCTCTAGCGCCTGCCGCGGGAACTCCGCGAACTCATCTAGGAACAAAACGCCGCGGTGGGCAAGCGAAACCTCACCTGGTAAAGGACGCGTTCCGCCACCCAAAAGGCCAATGGAGCTGACCGTATGGTGCGGCGCACGGAATGGGCGCGTCGTTACGAACGCTTCCTTTACCTTAAGGGGTCCCGCTACGGAATGAATGCGCGAGACTTCTAGGGCTTCCGCGACTGTCATGGGTGGCAGTATAGAAGGAATCCGCCGCGCGAGCATCGTCTTACCCGAACCGGGAGAGCCTATCATAAGAACATTATGCCCACCCGCCACGGCGACCTCTAAGGCGCGTTTGGCACATTCCTGCCCCTTTACATCGGCGAAGTCGTCTTCATACGCGTCCGCCCGCCCCACGAGTGCCGCGAGGTTCGTTTTCCGCGGCGTTAGTACGAGGCTACCCTCTAACGCGAGAACCGTCTCGCGTAGGGTATGTACGGGCAGAACATCAATTCCATCAACAACACTCGCTTCCGCCGCATTCTCTTCAGGCACAAATATTGCCCTTTTCCCTAGCCTTTTCATCTCAAGAACTATCGGCAGTACTCCATGAACGCGGCGGACAACTCCCGAGAGCGCCAGTTCCCCAACAAACGCAAAATCCGCGAGATTATTCGCGTTTAACCTCGCCGTAGCCTTTAATAAGGCAATCGCTATCGGCAAATCATAGACGGGGCCTTCTTTACGGACATCCGCTGGCGCGAGATTTACCGTCACGGCATATTCCTTGCGCGAGGTATAACCCGAGTTTTTCACGGCGGTAGTCACACGATCCTTCGATTCCTTAACGCCAACATCAGGTAAACCTACAATAGTAAAGGAACTCGTCGCTTCCGTTGAGTTCACTTCAATCTCAACGGGCAACGCAGCTACGCCATTTACGGCTCCAGAATAACATCTTGCTAACATAGCGAAATCCTTTCATCTCAAGATTCGCCAATATTATACACTATTTTGCGGCGAGAAGAGTGACATTACGGTGATATTTTGGTGATATTTTTGTCACTTTCAGCAGCCGCGGTTCTACATTCTTACTTCCTAGTTCTAAAGAAGCCCCAAATTTTGAAGAGGTATTTTAAGTAGATGAGGGGGAGACAACTCCAATAGCCATTGGTACGAAGGGCACGCAAATCTTCCTTATTTATCTCAATATTGCTCTTAAGCCCCGCCGTGGAAGCTCCCCCAAGACGCATAACTACCACACACCGCGGCAAATAATGAACCCGAATGTGATACTTCCACATAAAGCGCATAACAAGTTCGAAGTCGGAACAAATGCGGTAATCAAGCGAATAGCCGCCATACTTGGCGAAAAGCTCACGGCGACAATAGAAACTCGGATGCGGAACCATCACCGCAAAACGGAACATCCACGGACGAAACTGCCGCGCCGAACAATAGCGCACCGTCCGACCGCCCAGTTCCCGCACGAAGCGGATGTCGGCGTAGACTGCGTCCGTTTCTACCGTAAACGCACCTGCAATTGCCGCGAGAGTATCCGCGTCGGCAAGAACATCATCCGCGTTTAGGATCCCAATCACATCGCCTGTCGCACGGGCAATCGCCTTATTTATCGCGTCATACATCCCCTTGTCGCGCTCAGACCACCAGCGGACGCTTATTTCGGGGTTAATACGCGGCACTTCGTCCGCAAACGCGGCAATTTTGGTGACTGTTCCATCCGTCGAGCTTCCGTCCATAATCAGGTACTCGACTTGTACACCCTTCTGCCGCGCCACACTCGCAAGCGCGTCACCAATCGTCCCCACTGCGTTATAACACGCCGTTATCACTGTTATTTTCATTACTTATCTCTTTCTTTATTAACTTTATTGTCCACGGATTTACACGGATTGTCACGGATTTTAATATACAATTCTTTGTACCTCAATATTATGAGGATTGCCAAAGTTTACAAGCAAGCCCACTTTTAGCCCAGTAGCCTTTAGGTAATTCAGGAGCTGAGCCACATGTTCATTTTTCAGCTCAGAAACTGCCTTTAATTCAACAATAATATTTGTCATAGCAAACAAAATTAGACTTGTAGAATTGTTGCAAGGGTTTTCCTTTATATTCCACTTTCAGCTCTTTTTGTTCAACATTAGGGATTCGCCTTTCATTAAGCTCAATGGCAAGAGCTTCTTGATAAACGGACTCCAAAAAGCCTGCGCCTAAAGCATTATAAACTTCAAAGCAAGCACCGCGAATAGCATAGGTCTCATCTTCAAATAACATATTCCTATTCTCCTCTCAGATCAATCCGTGAAAATCCGTGT
>CAVCAF010000115.1:0-5565 GCA_963600185.1 Azospirillum sp. 51_20
ATTACGGCTCAACGGGGACAGCCAAAGTGCCGCCGAGAACCTCATTATGCGCGACGCGGCACTTCGCCTGAAGGTTGAAAGGTCCCTTGTAGTTCGTGTGCGGTACGAACTGCTTGGCACTCGCACCCGCGACCTCCACGCGAAGCCGCTCGCCCTTCTCTAGCCGAAACACATGATCCGAGAGAAGATAGTCAAGCTCCACCGTGTCACCTGGACGGTAAGTCGCGCGATCCCAAAGGAGCGTCTTGATATCGTCACGGATGTTATACCACTTGCCGTCCGCCTTGCGCGCACTAATACGGATATAGAACGCCGTATCCTCACAGTCACTGCGAACCTGCAACTTAAGGCGCATACGCCCCCGCGAAACCATAGCCTTATCAAGCGGTGGCAATTCACAGGTAATGACATCCTTGCGCCATCCCGTCTCAGGTTGCACGCCGCATCCCCCAAAGGTCAGGCATCCGCACGCATTAAACAATGGCGGATTGCTTGGGTCGTAATCGAACGCCTTCGGTTCAAACGCGAGCGCATAGGTCTTTTGCTCTGTAGCGTCCAGCATCTCGGGCGCATGGTGCCACGCGGAATCCCACATGCCGAACCAAACGGTCTCACCAGGGACCGTGCATTTAAGCGTGCCCTTACCCTGACACCAGTCAAACCAGTCCAAATCGGAATCATTCCCCGCGCGACGACCACCATGCGCCCCCTCGTCCACAATGAGCGCACAGTTTGCGCGGCGCTTAGGGGGGAGCTCGCGCCACATATCGAAGATGCCCTCAGTATAAATGTCGTAAAAGCCCGTCACGAGCTGGACAGGCATCGTTGAGTCCAGTAGTGCGCGACGATACTCGGCACCCGCTACCCCTGGCGTCTGCCACCACGGGTCATTGGGACGCGGATGCGCCCAAGTCTCCTCAAACTCGGGGATATACTCGCCACACCAGCGGACGGAAAAGCCCTTTAGCGGGAAGTCCGTGAACTTCGCCGCGGCATTCCGCTTAAGCGCATGGTCTTTCTTCTTATACTCACCTAAGTTCCAGCCGCCCGCCAACGCAATCTTGTAGTTGCCGTTGCGATATTGGATGTTATAGCGGTTAACATCCTGCACCCGCAGACTGCACCCTTTAACATCGGGCGGGTTTGTATCGAGGTAACTCCAATGGACGGAACTTAAGTAACTATCACCCGAGAGGAAGATAGAGCCATTGTAGTGCGGCAACTTGCGAACCCACGCGAGTGTGGCGAGTCCGTCCGCACGTTCATTTACATAAACTAGCCGCGCCCCATCGCTCATGCCACATCCACGCACATGCTGATAAACGAACGCATAGCCGCGCTTGAGGTGCCCCTGCTCCCCGAAGGCACAGGCGACCATATCCACAGGCTTCTCGGCGACATAGGGATTGCGCACAAGGACAATTGCCTCCTTCACGCCTTCCGCGGGCAACGCCCCATAGGTATAGAGCATTGTTCCATCCTGCATCGGGACGCGCTCCTCGAACCAGCGCACGGCAACGCCATTCGTCACTGCCGAATGGACGACTATTGGCTTATATTCCTGCTCCGCGGCGAAAGCGCACAGACTCCCAATAGCGCAAGTAGTCCAAATAGCCACCTTGCCCCTAAGATTTACTTGCCTCAGACTCTTCATGCCTTTTACTCCTCAGGCAGCGTGTAAGTGCCAGGCCCTACCTCAAGGGTGCGCCAGTCATAGCGAACGAACGCGGTTGTTCCCTCGGGAATCGTGAATGTCCAATGAAGACGCCCTTCCTTATCATAGTGCCATTCGCTCTTGATAACGCCATAGGGGCACACATAACTTGCCTTAACCCAGCCTATACGGCGGTCAAAGCCAGGACTGAGGATTATTCGTTTAAAGCCTGGCGCGGTAGGGTCAGGCAGAATCCCCGCGATAACCTCGAACATCCACGAATACACCGAGCCGAACGAATAGTGGTTAAAACTATTCATGCTCGCCATACCACCGGACTTTAGTCCGCCGCCGAAACCATCCTCCTTCGAGTAGCTATCCCAACGCTCCCAAATAGTTGTCGCGCCTTGGTCGACATTATAAAGCCAGCTCGGCATTTCCCGTTGCAAAACGAGATCATACGCGACCGTAGCATATCCCGCCGCGGAAAGTCCCCCTAACAACACAGCCGTCCCCAAGAAGCCCGTCTTAAGGTGATTGCCATTTTGACGGATGTCTTCCACTAAGAACTTCGCCGTTGCCCGATAGGAATCGTTATTCGGGCACAACTTCAAGGCGACCGCGAATGCCGCGGCACATTGCGTCCGCCAAGCCTCTTTCAGGTTGCCTTGCGCGTCAAAGAATTGACTTTGAAAAGTTTCCGTAAGCCGCTTTTCTAGCGCGGCAAATCGCGCGGCATCCTCGGGGAGTGCCGCGGCGCGCGCCATTTCGTCCATGCACCGCGCGTCCCAAATCCAATACGCGAGGTCTATCAAGCGGCGGTACGCGTCATCGCCAACCTTCTCAAGCGTCAACCAATCCCCATAGCGCGGGATAGGTCCATTATTCGCGTCGAGCCAATCCATATACTTCACCATCGCCGACCAATTGTCGCGGATATGCCGCGTGTCACCCGTGAAGAGCCAGAGCCGATAGGGGATTAAAATTCCAGCGTCCGCCCAACCCGTCACGCCGCGCTCCTCATTGCCACCGCACCCAATCGGGGCGACGGAGGGAAATGCGCCATCCGCCCACTGGCTATCACGCATATCCTCGCAGAACTTCGTCAAGAATGGCGCGGTATTCGCCGCGTAAAGTGCCGCGGGCACGAAGGTTTGCGCGTCGCCCGTCCAGCCCTGGCGCTCATTACGCTGGGGGCAATCGGTGGAGGTGCTCAGAAAGTTCGACCGCGCACCCCAAAGGACGCACGCGGCGAGTTTGTTGAGCGTGGGCACTCCCGTCTCAAAGGAGTTACCTTCCTGCTCCGCACAAATCGAGGTCACAGGAATCGAGACGAGGGACTTAATCGTGACCTTGCCCGTCGCCGTCATTGAAAGATAGCGATAACCGAAGTAAGAGTGTTCAGTCAAATACCGCGCCTCGCCACCGCGGAAGGTGTAATCAACCCGCGCGAGGGCGTCGCGTAAATTGCTCGTCATAACGCTCCCCGCGGGACCGTCCACACCGCGGCTCTTCTCGCCATTCGCGTCATTCAGCATCTCGCCGAAGACAATGCGTGCTTTTACGCCGCGCTCCCCCGCGAACACAATCTCAGGCACCGCGGCACAATTTTGTCCAAAGTCAACGACGAGTGTCTCGCCTGCCTCAAGCGTCATCGGCTCATCCGCCATGAAACGCTTTACAATATGCACCTTGCCATAGCGATCGCCTGCCGCGCCATCCGTCCCTTGCCATGCATACGCCTCAATGGGTTTAAGCGTGAGGTCGCGGCGAAGATTGATTACACCGCCGCCCATCGGGCGAATCTCGCCCGCGAACTCCGTGTTCACCACTGCGGGCGACCAGCCTTCCGTCACCTCCCACGGCATAGGCTCGCGGTCATCGTAAATCTCGCCATTAAAGATTGTCGCGCGGCGAACCTTGCCTAAATATGCCACCTGCCAATCCGCCGCGCGGGTGGGGATTTCCACAACTTTACCGTCCCTATAACGGACGCGCAAGATCCCCGCGAAAGCGCCGCGCTGACCACGCATACCAAAACACATATCGCGCCACCACCCCGCGCTCACGATCGCCGTAAGCTCATTCGTCGCGCCCTTCTGGCAATTGAAAAACACCGTCACCTCGCTCGCCGTTGCCGCGCGACTCTTTGAATAGTGCGTAAAACCAGGCTTAAGAAAGCCTTCCACACCGCACCCATTTACATACGCCTGATAAACACCAAGTCCCGTTGTAAACCACCAGACGGACTCTACGGGCGCGGCGTTTATAATCCGTGCACGAAAAGCCGAGCTGTCGCATTCTCCCGTGGGCTTACCTGCCGCCGAGATGAACTCTACACCCTGCCACTCTGCCGCGCTAGGGAACGCTCCCATGGCGACTTCTGCCGCGCTAAGTGCCGAACCCGCGACGGACACAAGTGCCGCGCTCAATAAATCCTTCAATCTCATACGCTTAATCCCTTCCTTACCAAGTACCCGAACGCTTCGTATTAACAATCATCGGCGAGCCGACATTATCCTTCAAAATGAAGTCCTTACCGTGTCCGCCAAGATCGAGTACCATTTGCTTCATATAGCCCTCGTGAAGCGTATTACTGGTAACAACCGAGTAATCGAGATTCTTGAGGATGAAGCCGTAAGCGGGCGTGTATTCACCCTGACCGTCATCATCACGCCCCGCGCGGCAGGCGTTGCCCGTCATGGCGAGTCCGCGGCATCCCTCTAGGCGCACTTGGCACGCCAAATCGCCCTCGGGCAAGTGCTCGGGATGGCGTCCGCTACGACGGAACACATTGCCTGTGAGCGTAAGTGCACAAGTCCCCACCGCGCAAACCGCGGGACCAAAGTTGCGATCAAAGGAGTTGCCCGTCACATTCCAATCATCACCCGCGAGAAGGGAGAGTCCGTGCCCACCATTCCATTCCACGCGATTCGCCGTAAACATAACTGTCGCCCCGACATCCTCGCACCCAAAACCATGCCCACCATTACGCGAGAATTGGTTATCCGTCACAAAACCATCCCAGCCACGAATACGGAAGCCGTCCCCGCCATTCGCCATGAAATGGCTATGACGGACGATGAAGAGCCAAATGTGGTTCAAGTAAACGCCGTGTCCCGAGAAGTTCATGACCATTATGTCGTCAAAGACGAAAGAGTCCTCTTTCTTGCTCACGCCTTCCTGATACTGCAAAATACCATGAATAGGCTTCGCGGCATCACGGATCCCGTTCAGGACAAGTCCACGAACTCTTACGCCATACGCGCCCGTAATGTTAAGTAGGCATGTTGCGTTCGGGTCATCAAGTTCCAACACCGCGCCCGATTTGTGGGCTTGCCAAATCCAGTTCGGGTCGGCAAGTAGCGTAATATGCTCAGGCACCTTCAGGTCGTGACAGCGATAAGTGCCCGCTGGAAACCACACCGTACCCTGCACCGCACCCGCCGCGTCAATTGCCCTTTGAATCGCGGCAGAATCGGCAACCTTACCGTCGCCCTTCGCACCAAAGTCCTTCACATTAAAGCGCGAATCACTCCGCGCACCCGCCGCGGCATCTGCCCGCGCCGCAGGAGCACCCGTCGTTAATGCCGTCGCCGCGAGCCCCAGCCCCGCACCCAGCATAAAATCCCGCCGTGTCGTCTCTTTACCCATAGCATCTCCTCTTTCTACGATTGTTTGATGACTTCTATTATACCATATTTCCGCCACACTTTCGCGTATAAAAACTAATTCAATTGTCAAAGATCAAAGTAAAGAGGTAAGTTAACCCCTTGTGCTGTTTCAGACAGGATTTACAAGATTCGCAAGATTTTCTTCTACTTAAATCTCACGCAGAGACGCAGAGACCGCAGAGTTTTTTATAGCCCAAATCCTGTAAATCATGTTAATCCTGTCTAAAAACAGACTCC
>CAVCAF010000116.1:0-5523 GCA_963600185.1 Azospirillum sp. 51_20
CCCCTCTGCCTTGTCTTTCCCCCCCCCCCCCCCCCCCCCCCATTTGGGGACGCTATAAGCCGCGTTCTCGTGCGGATTAGAAGGGCGTATGATAGGTATGTCTATTCTCTCGTATTGTCCACAAGCGGACGCGGTGCGGGCGTGGCACTTGACCAATTTCTAACGAAAAGTTTAAACAAATGCAAGTAAGAAAGGAGAAATCCTCAATCATGAAGCACATTAAATATCTAATCGCGGCATTAGCCCTCGCGCTATTCGCGCCGCTTACCTCTAAAGCGGACGCGGTGGCGAAGATTGGTGCGGAGAAATACGCGACACTAGAAGCGGCATTCGCCGCGGCAAAGAGAGGCGACACGGTCACGCTCCTCGCGGACCTCACCGAGACGGATGCGGCGGGTAGTGGCATTGCCTATAATATTACGGGCGTGACATTTGACCTCAACACCTATACTTATTCGCAATATAACTTCGCGCATATCTTCGAGGGCACGGGCGGTGTGATTAAGAATGGTAAGATGGTTTGCTTGAACGGCGGCTCATACGCGCTTTTTATTGGCGACTCAGCTGAGACAACGAGCTTCACGGTTGAGGATGTCGAGATGACGGGCGGCATAAACGCCTTCAATGCGACGGGTATCGTCCTAAAGAACCTAAAGGTTCACGCGCAAAACTACTACGCTGTTTGGTCGGACGAAAGCGGCGATGTGACGATTGAGAGCGGCACTTATGAGGCGACGGATAGCAAGTTGGGCAATGCCTTGTTCAATGCGAGCCGTAATGCGGGTAAGGTGACTATCACGGGCGGCGAGTTCAAGGCTCTAGACAATGCGCTAATGGGGTCCGCGGGCGGTACACTTACAGTCGCGGGCGGCACATTCGATAAAGCAGTCGACGCGGCCTATTGTGCCGCGGGCTATGCCCCCACGGCAATCGACGATGGGGTCTATGGTGTCGCGGACGCGATACAGGTCGTTTCCGCGAATGGCGCTACGAGTACTTACCACTCCTTCGCGGACGCGACCGCCGCGGCAAAGAGCGGCGACACGATTAAGCTTCTCGCGGATGTCGTTAATACGGACTACACCGTCGCCAATGTCATTAACATAAAACTCGCCTCTGGCGTGACGCTCGATGGTGACGGCAAGACGCTCGGCGGCAACATTAAGGTGACGGTTGCCGCGGCGGGTGATGTGGTAATCAAGAATGTCAACTTTAAGGATATCCACAATGCGCAAGAGGTGAGCGACGCGCAAAGAAAGAAGTACAACTTCAGTGCGGATAAAGTCGGGACGCTTTCCGCTATCTACGCGCCCACTTTGGCGGGCAAACTCGCCGTCTCGGGGTGCGTCTTTGAGAACTGTGACTGGGATGCCATGCAGATTTCGCCCGCGGAAGGTGCGGTGATTGATATTCGTGACAACATCTTTAAGACCTCGACTTCCGCGACAGTAAAGGAGCCGCTACGGTATGTCCATATCGAGATGGCGTATAAGACGGGCGCGTATGATTATGAGGGGACGGATATTGCGCTTACGATGACCGATAACCAGTTTTTCGGCTCGCCCCTTGATAGTTCGTGCGGCATTTTCTGGCTCGGCAAGGAGAGCACGCTCGACCTCGCGGGCAACTACTTTGAGAACCCTGACCTCGCGAGCCTTACACTGAGTGACACGGACTTTAACCACGAGAACCACTGTGAACAGTTCTATCCCGCGCGCAGTGTGGCGGATGTAGATAAGGACGACCTCGCGATGGTTGCGCTCATCGTCAAAGACGCGTATAACGCGACGGCATACGCGAGCCTCTCCGCGGCACTTTCTGCCGCGGGCGAAGGAGCGAGCGTAAAGTTGATTGCGGATACTACCGAGGATGTTGAGATCACGAAGAACATCACCCTCGACCTCGGCGGCAAGACGCTCACGGGCACGGCAACAGCGAATAAGGCGACGCTGACAATTGCGAGCGGCGCGACGGCGACCGTTAAGAACGGCACGGTGCTCGGTAAGGCTAGTTACTACGCGATTCAGAACAAGGGCACGGCGACATTTGAGGATCTCGTCGCTACGGCTGGGAACACGAACTCCTCAATGCTCGATAATGCGGGCACGCTGACGATTAACAGCGGAACTTATACGGGTGGCATGGACACGATTAAGAATGAGCCGAACGCGTCCCTCACCATTAAGGACGGCACATTCGAGAATGCCTACGGTGAGAACAATGCGCATACGGGCGTCATCTACAACCTCGGCAGTGTTGAGATTCTGGACGGCGAATTTACACAAAAAGCGACATCTCCCACGTGGGCATATCCGCATGTCGTTATGACGGCTTCGGAGAATGGCTCGAAACCGAGCACCCTTATTAAGGGCGGCACCTTCACGAGTACGCTGAAGAATTGGAAGGGTACTATCCTTAACCACGACGGAGAAGGTTCGGCGGGTTGCACCGTCGTGAGCGGCGGCTCCTTTAATATGAAGGTGTCGAACGACTATTGTGAGCCGGGTTATTGCTTCGCAGAGACTGCGTCCGGCGTTTATGGTGTCACGGAAGCGATACAGGTTCTTGACGCGGACGGCGCGGTTGTTAGCACTTACCACTCCCTCGCGGACGCTTTTAAGGCGGCACAGTCTGGGCAAACCGTGCAACTCCTCGCGGATCTTACCGAGACGGACGCGAAGGGGGATGCGATCCCCTATATCATGACGGGCGTGACATTCGACTTGAACGGCAAGACTTATACGCACTATAACTACGCGCATGTCTTTCAAGGGACAGACGGCGTAATCAAGAACGGCAAGATTGTCTGTGCGCCTTATGGAACCAGTGAGGGCGCGAAGAATGGTTCGTACGCGCTCTTTATTGGCTACCATGTTAACGATGGCGGCAAGCACGAGACGGATGCAACTGCCGCGACGACGAGCTTTACGGTTCAGGATGTCGAGCTGACAGGTGGCATTAATATTAGCCACGCTACGGGCGTTGTCCTAGACAACCTGATCGTCAACGGCACGAAGTATTACGCCGTGTGGACAGAAGAGAGTTCCTCGGTTACGATTAAGGGCGGCACTTATACGACGGGGGCGCTCGCCCTCCTGAATGGCGCGGCTAATACGAGCATTGCGGTTGAGGACGGCACCTTTTACGCGAAAGACAAATCGCTCGTTTACAACTCGGGCGTGATACCTTCTATCTCTGGCGGCACATTCGACAAGGCAGTCGACGAGAAGTATTGTGCCGTAGATTATGTCCCCCAAGCGAATATGGACGGCACCTATGGCGTTCAGAGAATTAAGGCAGATGTTATTTTTGACGCGCTGGGCGGTCAGATCGCCTCGGCGGGCTCTGTTACGCTGAATCAGGAGAACCGCACTTATAGCAACTTCCCCACCTCCGAACCGACGCGCGAGAACTATGTGTTCAAGGGCTGGACGCTGGGCGTTACTAACAATGCGCCTGTAGCGGTGTCGAATGGCGCTTGGGTCGCCGAGGGCGAGCACACGCTCTACGCCCGCTGGGAAATCGCCTCTACCGTCCCGACGAGCGCGGAAGGCACCTTCAAATACGAGGAGAATGGCGATGGTACGGTGACGATTACCGGGTTTGGCGAAACCGGCTTTAGCGGTGGCGCGCTGATTATCCCCGACACAATCGCGGGCAATCCCGTGACGGCAATTGCCAAGGCGGCATTCGCGAATTCAACGGCGAGTATTACATCCGTCACGCTCCCCATGTTCTTGGAGACGATTGGTAGGCGCGCGTTCTCGGGCATCTCCACGCTTACAAGCATTGCCTTTACACCGCTCAGGGCTTGGCAGAACCCATCCGAAGCGGGTGCGCTCACGATTGGCGAATACGCCTTTACTTCGACGGGGCTCACGAGTTTGACGCTACCCGAAGAAGTCGTGGCAATTGAGAGCTATGCGTTCGCCGATTGTCGTATGTTGGCAGAGGTCACGATTCTCGGTGCGCCAAAAGTGGGGACACGTCCGTTCCGTCGTGCGGGTATCAACACGAGCTCGGGCGGCACAATCGTGCACATTGACCCCGCCCTCGCGGCAAACGCGACTTATTTTGGAGCGCTTGTGACGGATGTCCAAGTCGTGAAAGTTAAGACGGACGCGGTTGTGGACGGCGTTGAGGTCGATGCCGTAAGTGCACCTTCTGCCGCGGGCGACAGCATTGCCTTCACGGTCTCGGTTAAGCGCGCGGCGAATTGGGGCGATGTGGATACCGCGGCGTTTAAAGTTGAGTATCGCGCGAAGATTGGGGACACGGCGACTATACTTGTGCCAACTTCTGTGGAGCGCAATGCGAATGGATCGCTTACGCTGAAGGTACCGTCTCAAGGCGGAGACTCGGGATTCTTCCGTGTGATAGTCGCTCAGTAATCAGAAGAAAGGAGATTTAGAAATGAATAAGACAGTACTTTTCGCGGCAACGGTGACGCTCACGAGCGCGGCAGTTTTGGCGGGAGGCTTCCGCTTCTCGGCGGGTCCCGCATGGCGTTCGCACGTGAAGATGGAAACTCATGGCGTAGCCCCTGTGCCCACGACCGCTGGGTCAACCACACGGACGGACTATGATAGCGACCCTAGTACGAAGACCGACTGGACGGCAAATGAAGTAACCGAGGTGCGGCCTGACCCCAACGCGACCCTCGAGGGCGATACCGTCTGGGCTGCCGGCGCAAGTTTCGTAGAGACCGTGGTGACACCTGGTGAGAGCGAAGCGCGCGTAGGCGCTTCTGATACACGCTCGCCCCTCGGCTTCAAGTCAAATCTAGGATATGACTTCTTTGAGAATGACACGCTCTCTATCGGACTCGACCTGCGCTTTGCCGGGTATTGGAACATGAAAGCAACCGCGTCTGGTTCTGCCGCGGGAGCAACGACGATGAAGCATACAGGGACGGACTGGTGGCTCTTTCTTGGCGGACCATATCCCGAGGACGGCAATAAGGACTTCGAAGGCGCACCTGCACCAGAGCGTACAGAAGAGACGATAGCCGTCGCGCCTACGACATGGGGCGAGGAGACCTATTCGCAGGCTCCTGGTACCGTTGTGCGCTCACGCCTAAGTGCCGACCTCTATCAAATCGGACTCGGCCCCACCGTAACATGGCACGCGCTTTCGTGGCTTGATGCCTACGCGAGTGTCGCCGTACTCTGCAATATCGCCGCGCTTGACTTTGACGCGGGCGTGTCCAGTATGAGCGATACGCAATGCCGTCTTGGTTTCGCAGGCGACTTGGGGCTCGCCGCATATTTGACCGAGAATATCGGATTTTACGCAGAAGTTGGCTACGAATGGATAGATGACTTCGATGCTTCCGTGAATGGCTTTTCAGCGGATATCGACTTCTCATCCTTCGTTGTCTCAGCCGGCATTGCCTTCAAGTTCTGATTTCTATTCAATTGTCAAAGATCAAAGTCTAACGCTCTGGGGCGCAGAGCGTCCGTGGCGTTAGGTTATGGCGCGGAAACGCGCCGTCCGTCAGACGACGGTGGCGCCGATGCCAGA
>CAVCAF010000117.1:0-5445 GCA_963600185.1 Azospirillum sp. 51_20
GCCTCGAACGCGACGGACTCTATCCGTATTGACGAAGGCGAACTCGCGGTTCTCGGCTCGGGCAGGCAGGTAGAAGGTTCATCACATATCGGGAGTACTGCGACAGTCTTCTATGATACGACTCTTGGTAACACCTACATTGGTAGCGCGGCTACACCCGCGAACGGTAAGGCTTCGCTTGTCTTAGATGACACGGGCTTCGGACGGCCTGACACGATCGGCAAGCGTGACGGTGGCGGCGGTGGCTCACTTCGTATTGGTAACTTCGGTACGGACTCGACTGGCGCGACGGCTTCACTTACGCTTATCAATGGTGCTATGGTTTGCGCGGACGATCTCTCTATTGGCTATCAGCCACTCGCGCAAGATACAACGGCGGCACTTTACGCGACGAACGCGACGATCCTCGCGACACCATCTAAGGCGGTTTGCTTTGGCGCTGTCGCGAACAACGCCCAGGCGACGAGCGGCATGAAAGTCGTCGCGCGTCTCGGTGAAGGCGCCTTGGTGCAGGATACGGGCGGCGGCAATAGCGATGGTGGTATCTGGTTCGGGTGCGGACTTGATGTCGCCTTCGAGGACGGTGCGACCGTGAATATGCAGAATGCCGCAGCTTTAAAGGAGGGCTCGGTTGACCGCCATGCAAAGGGCTGGGTGCGTAGCTATAGCCGCGCGTTTGGTGATGTGCGCTTTACGAGCGGAGCAAGCCTGCGTTTCGCGGGTGGACTTCTTATCAACAACTACGATACACCCGATCTTTCGGAAACGCGGCGGCTTAGGTTCGTCTTTGATGGTGGCTCACTCGTCCCGCTCATCCCTGACGCGGACGATACGCGCACGGCAATGTGGGAATGCCGCACAGCCGTCTTCTATGCGCCAGAATATCAGGGCTTCTGGGCAGGCGCGAATGGCATGACGGTTGATATGAGCTCCTCTTCGCGCTACACGATTGCCGCGCCTGTGCGGGGTGAGGGTGAACTTGTGAAGACAGGTTCAGGTACGCTCGTTCTCGGTAAGGGTGTCAAGCCCTCGACAAGCTTTAAGAGCGTCGATTACATCTCAGAAGAGCAACTTGCCGATAAGAAGTATATTATTGCCTCAGATATCGTGACGGTGCAAAACGCGGGCGGCGTCCGTGTCGCCGAAGGCACCGTTGAACTGGAGGAGGGCGCGACGGATACAAACTCGACCTTCACGGTGGAGTCAGGTTGCACGCTCGATCTCGCGGGCAATACGGTCGCGCTCGGTGCCCTCAAGGGTGCGGGTACGGTCTCGGGCGGCACAATATCCAACCTCGTCCTGAAGCCTCTCGCGGAGGGTGAGGACGCGGCGACACTCACCGACATTACAGTTAAGAAGGCTGTTGTTGACTTTGGTGGCGCGGCAGATAAGAATACGACCGTGCGCCTCATCCGTCTCGGCAACAATGTGACGGGTGCTCTCGCGGGTTCAACTTTCCGTCTTAAGGCGGTTAATACAGGCGACTCGGGACTTAAGGTCGCGGAATGCACGGTGGGCTCTGACGGACTCGTCACCGCCAAGGCGACCCCCTCGGGTATGCTCCTCATCGTCCGGTAAAAAGGGAGAAACCCTAAAGAATGAAACGAATTGCGCACCTGCTCGTTAGTCTTAGCCTTGTTGTCTCGGCAAATAATCTTCAGGGTGCGCCATTCGTTGACGGAGACCGCGTCGTTTGTTTCGGCGACTCCATTACCTATGGCGGCTATTATGTTGAGATACTCACCGACTTCTATTTGACGCGGTATCCTGAACGGAATGTGCGGGTTTACAATGCGGGGGTGAGCGGCGACAATGCGGGAGACGCGTTCACGCGCTTTGAGGATGATATCCTTCGGCGTGACCCAACCGTCGTCACACTGATGTTCGGCATGAATGACTCATGGCGCGAGGGCTTGTATCATCCCTCGCTTATGACAAATGCCGCGCATTGTGCCGCGCTTCCCGAAAAGGAGCGTCATTGCTACGCGACTTATGTGACGAATATGACGCGGCTAGTTGAGCGCATTCAAAAAGACCTCCCGCATGCACGCCTCATGTTCCTTACGCCGACACCCTATGATGAAACGGCGACAGTTACGGCTAAGCGCACAACACCTGTTCTAAAAGGCACGAACGCGGCACTTTCGCGCTTCGCCGCGTTTGAACGTGAAACGGCTAAACGAATCGGTGCGGAGGTGGTGGACTGGAACGCGTCCGTTCAAGCACTCGTCGATAAGGAGCAGGCGAAGAATCCCGACTTCTCATTCGTAAGAGCCGACCGTGTCCATCCTGAAGAAGCGGGACACCTCTTCATGGTTTACGCGTTTCTTAAGACGCAAGGCGCGACGAACGCGGTTTCGGATGTCGTTATCAACGCGGCAGAGGGTCGTGTTATTCGTGCGACTAATGCGTCCGTGAGCGACATAAAAGCGCGTGAGGAGGGGTGTGCGTTTATGGTGTTAGAGAAAGCGTTGCCATTCCCGATTTTAGAGAAGTCCATGCCCGCTCTCGCGTGGGCACCCATACAAGAAGAACTTAATCGTGAGTGTCTCGCCGTCACAGGCTTGAAGGCTGGAGCCGAGTATGAACTTTGCATTGATGGTGAGCGCGTGGGCGTTTACTCAGCGGAAGACTTCGCGAAGGGCATTAACCTAGGTGGCAACCCTAACACCCCGCAATTCAAGCAGGCGGCGGAAGTCGCACGGCTTAATGCCGAGCGGTGCGCGATTGAGCGCGGCAAATTGCGTAAGTTCGCCGCCGTACGCTGGATCTTGCGCAAGTTCGGCGTAAACCCTGACGACTTTAAGGCGGTGCAGGCGTATTATGACGCGCTATCTCCGGAGCGAAAGAACGGATTCTTTGAACGGATGTTCCCTGAATATCTCCGCGACTATGGTAAGAAGTCCGATCTTGAGCGCGACCAAGATATCCGTTGGGCGCAACTTCTAAAGTTACGCGAACCGCGTGCGCACCGCTATGAAGTGAAGCGCGTTAAATAACAACCTCTTTCAAGAAAGATAACTATGAACATAAGTAAAGATAATCATTGGAGCAAGTGGCTTGGGGCACTTGCGATGTTGGTGGTACTGCCTGCCGCGGCACTTGAGCTGGAGCTCGGGAATATGTCCACGGGCGATGGCGGACATGGCTGGGGCGTTATCGCTGAATATGGCGAGGGCGGGCCTGGCACCGTCACGATTACGCGCAATACACTCCCGGGACTTCCGCCGCCCGATTATTGGAAGCGCTGGGGACGGCTTTGTAGCTTGCGCGTTTATGATCCCGAAGGCTTCCTTATGGGTTATCTCGAAATGGGCGACCAAGAAGAGGCGACGAAGACTTATACGATGAAACTCCCGAAAGGCAAGGCGGGACGCTATCGCTTTTCGATGTCGGGCGGCTTCGTCGGCAAGGATACCTTCGTTTTTAAGATTGCTGACCCTGTCGCGTGGGGCGTCCGTGGCGAGAAGATTTTGAATCTCGTTGGTAAGAATATCCCAGAGAAGATGTATATGGCTTTCGCGCCGACGAGCGACCGTTTTTATTTGACGGGCAATAATGTTAGCTGGGATGTGAAAGGCGAAGAAGGGCGCTCTCAACATGGCACGAAGGCGGTTCTAGGCGTGCGCCCGAAAGGCGTGGATACGATTGAGCTCACGATTGACGCGAAAAAAGGCTGGATGTCGCTCTTTTGTGACGGACTGCCCAATACACTCTCGCCTACACCTGAAATGGCGAAGCGCATTATGGGTGGCGCGGTTTATGCGAAAGACGGCACGCTTTGTGAGGGACCACTCCAAGCAAAGTTGTGGAATTATGCGCAGAAACTCGCCGCGAGCGAAGACATGACCTATACAACGAATGAAGTCGCGCAACTCGGCGCGGCGAAGGTTGATAAATGGCTCCTTCGCGTATTCACGAATGTCGTCTACGATACGAAGAGCCCCGCGTTTGGCTATCCGAAAGACGGACGCGCGAAGTTCCATGGGGGATTCTCGAAGCACGCGGGTTTTGACTTCTATCACTACGATACCTTGCGCTATGAACCTGGCAATCTCGCGGACTACGCCGAGAAGAACCTCCTCGATAAGCGCGCATTTAAGCGTGCGGTGATTGGTGCGTTCGCGGAACTCGCCCACATGGACGGCGCGGCAATTTTGCGTGAGACGACGGAGGGCGCGACATTTAATGAGGAAGGCTTCTCGCGCCGTCCGCTCAACGGTCAGCGCATTGACTGCGCGACGATGTTTGAATCTATGGCAGGTCTTGGACGCGC
Organism: Azospirillum sp. 51_20; assembly: GCA_963600185.1. GTDB lineage: Bacteria > Verrucomicrobiota > Kiritimatiellia > RFP12 > UBA1067 > UBA1067. The sequence continues at coordinate 4,277 of CAVCAF010000117.1, forward strand.
CTATAAATTGCTTAGGAGTCGCCTCTCGCCCGCTATTGAGAAGATTTATCGTGAGGCTGTTCTTGATGTCTGCTACAAGGAACTCGGCTTCATGTGCTATCAATCTAACCAATTTATGCATATTCGCGAGTGCCTGAATGATGTCTATTGCGCGACGGGCGATAAGTACTTGGAGCGGTGCCTGCGCATGGAGCTTGAGGCGTTTATGGTGAATGCGTTTCATGGCAAGCACGGGCAGCATCCGTCGGGCTTCTTCCTCGAGGAGTATGGCCCTGACGGCAACTACGACCAGATGTCCCTACGCCCCATGAGCGTTATTTACAATACCTATCGCGAAGTGCCTGGGCATAACGAGGAACTCGTTAAGAAGATTAAGGCTTGCATTGAGAAGTACTTGCATTGGCGCTCGCTCTTCGAGATTGTGAACCCTGCTAATGGCGAGCCCTACCAACTCGCATTCGCGATGAATCACCGTACGGACGGTCCTACTCACTTTGACTCGCATGGTGGACTCGCCAATCTCTCAAATGAGTTTAACCTCGCTTATACGATGCTCAAGCTTGGCGCGAAGGAGGGTGTTGACCCCGCGAAGCTCGTCCCCTTGCCCTATGCCCAGCGGCAATACATTGAGCAGTTGGACGGTTTCGCGGCAATTAAGCGCGGCAACTTCTACGCGATGAACTTCTACAAGGTCTACGATGAGACACCTGACGGATTCTTGGGCCCGATGTTCCTCTGGCATGAGAAGGCGGGGCTTGGACTTTGTGGCATTAAGCACTCGTATCATCGCCAGCCGCACTGGTTTGGTGCCGAAATGGAAGAGCGCGACATAACCTTCCCGACGGTCTATGGTAAGCTCGACGGCAAGCTCTTCATTGAAGCGCGGCGGATGCAGAAGAACTTTGAATGGATTGAGAAGGGCAAGAGTTGGCGCGTCACAGGCACTTGTTATCAGTCGCCCGAGAAGCGCGACGCACCCAAGCTCGTGCGCGGCACTTTGAGCTGGACGACGGATATCGTCGCGCGCGATGTTATTGAGATGACCATCGAGGCGAAGTTCCCTGATTTGCAAGAGGCCGTCGTCAATTTGCCGATTCTCCGTCAGAAAGGGCAAACCGTGTGGTCGCATCTTGGGTGGCGTCCGAGTATTCTCGATACAGGCTCGGGAC
>CAVCAF010000118.1:0-5407 GCA_963600185.1 Azospirillum sp. 51_20
GAGACCGCGGTCTATCGGGCAAGAGACCGCGGTCTCAGGGTCGACAGACCGCGGTCTCAAGGTGCTGAGACCGCGGTCTCTTAAAGGCGAGATGCGCATCCCCCCATAGACGAGTTACTGGGTAGTGGTGAAGCGCCCGCTTAGTGACGACGGGTGGCGCGGCAGATGAGCACCCACGCGACAGGAATAGCGAGAATGCAGACAAAAGCAAGTGCCGCGGTTGTCCCCTGCAAAATAGGTGTCCAAGGTATGGCGAAGCCCGCGGGGAGTCCCCAATTCGCCATCATCTTTCGGGTGCCGAAGGTAAAGAGCCAACCTGTCACGGAGCCTCCGATAAGCCCGAGGATGACACCAAGCACGGCGACTTTTAAAGCTCCTGCCGCGAGAATTGCCGCGAGCTGGTAGCGTGTTGCCCCCACCGCACGAAGGACGGCGAACGCCCTCCGCCGTGCGTCGCAGTCCGCGACCAACAAGGATATGAACCCGAGCGAGACGACAACCACGAAGATAAAAGGCACCCGCGCCATAGACCCGACGAGGTCATTACCATGCGCGAGGGTGCCTTCCGCCACCTCATCGCGTGCATGAAGCCGCACCGTATTGCCGCGGACTTCCCCTTCTTTTGTGACGAGATTCGCTCCGTTCAAGGCATTAACAATGGACTTCTCAACGCGACGCCCCGCCTCAAAGACACCGTACTTCGCGAGGAAGTCCGGCTCATAATCGAGCCACACATGGGTCATATGCACGAACTCTTGGGGACGCCTATCCGCCGCGGCGAGTGTATCGAAGCTCACGAAGACGGGTCCATCGGTATTGATCGGCATACGATTAAGTCCGCGCACAAGTCCGCGGCTCGTAACCATATGCCAGTTGAGGTCGAGGATGCCGACTATCTTTAGGCTCAAGATAAAGCCGCGTCCGCAATCAAGTTTAAGGTCGTCTCCCAAGGATAAGTGCCGCGCCCGCGCCATCATTTCCGTAATAAGGCAGGCGTCCCCCGAGAAAAGAGCATTCGTTGCCGCGGTGCGCTCGCCTGCCACAAACTTGAAGTTAGGCACACGATCGCTCGCGAGAAGGAGTGCGTTGCGGTATGACTTTTGGCGCTTCGTGTCGAAAACATTGCCGAGTCCCTTTTGTTCCTCTAAGGGTGAGAAGTTGACTTGCAAGGGTTGGAGCTCCGAAATCGCCTTCACCCCTTCTAGATTGCGCAACTTCTCCACATCAAAACTCGATACACCGCCTGGCAGAATGGAAACTATCGCGTCTGGCCACTCCTTGGACGGAACAAACGCCTTGGTGAGCGATGCCCCCCAAACTTCAACCGCGACAAAGGCTCCGAACCCAAAGGCGAACGAGAGAATCATGCCCCACGGACGGTGCCGCGGGGGACGGAAACTTGCCGCTTCGAGGGGTTTCACGGCGAGGGCAGGACGCAAAGCAATAAGCGCGGCGACAAATGCCGCCCCAATCGTCAATAATGCGGAAAGAACAAACGAGGATTTAGCCAAAACGCCCCCCTCGGGGAAAAGTGCCGCGTCCGCGGCAGTGTAGGTGAAAAGAAGTGCCGCGGAACCGACCGCCCCCACAATAAACCCGAGGACGGAAAGCCCCAACGCCTCCCGCCAAACGAGCCGCACCAGTCCCCAACGCGTCAGCCCCAATACACGCATAATCGCATAATCGCGGCGTTTCGCTTCCACTGAAAGGGAGAGGGTATTTATAAGAAGGCAAAGAGCCGTTAGGGCGGACGCCCAAAGTAGGAGCCCCCGCGCCCGATCAAAGTTGCGCCCCGCGTCACTTCTAAAGCCAGGCGCTAATTCTGCCGCGGTTCGCGCGCTGTAAGGAAGCCATTCTTCCGCTATCGCCGCGGCAGTTTCGGGGCTAACAAAGGCATTCGGATAACCGCGCAAAGGACGCACCCAATCGAGTATTTTAGCAAGTTTCAGCCGATAGGCGCCCTTCCTACCCACGAAAGTCAGGGTCGTCCCTACTGGCGGAGGCTCAAGATGACGCTGGGCAAAGAGTGCGCGGGTAACCACAACTTCGCCCGAAGGGACAAGATCTGCCGCGGTCGCGAAGGTGGTCATAAGGGGAGGCCCCTGCATAACGCGTCCGTCTGGACGGTAGTCTAGGCTCGCCCGCGTCGTTTGAGCATCCGCTTCCACAGGCACTTCGTGCAGGAGGCGTGCGGCAACGGACTCCGCCTGCGCATCGTTTGAGGCGACCAAAGAGCGCATGAAAATGACCGTACCCGCGGCAATGGCAATCCCGAGGACGGCGCAAAAGTGCCGCGCTTTCACGAGTAAGTCTCCAAATAGAGGCGCGAAACGCGTGCGGGGTCGCCTTCGGTCGCATAAGTCGCGGCGAGGCATCCGTCTTTCAGAAAGTTTACGCGCTGAGCACATGCCGCGACGACTGGGTCATGGGTGACGACGAGTATCGCGCTTTTGCCGACTGTGTTGAGGGTGCGCAAAAGGTCACATATCCCTTTCGCCGCGCGGGTGTCGAGGTTGCCCGTCGGTTCATCGGCGAGAACTATATCCGGTTCGGGTAAGAGTGCACGGGCAATCGCGACGCGTTGGCGTTCGCCCCCCGAGAGGGATGTCGGGCGGCGGTCGAGTTTGTCGCCGAGCCCCAAAAGCTCTACTAACTTAGTAAGCCGCACTTTATCGACAGGCGCATGGTCTAATTTAAGCGGATAGACGATGTTTTCCCTTACCGTCTTATCATCTAAAAGGTTAAAGTCCTGAAAGATTACGCCAATATGGCGACGGCGGAACTTTGCCGCGGCAGAATCGCTTAGGCTCGTTATTGGCGTGCCCCCGACCTCAACCGTACCCGAATCGGCAGCAATTAGCCCCGCGGCGACATGCAAGAAGGTGGACTTACCTATGCCCGAGGGACCCATTAAGGCATCAAATCCTTGTGGGGCTAGGGTGAGCGAAAAGCCATCCAATACCGCCCTTTCGCCATACTTTCGGGTAACTGCCGTTGCCTTTAACGCTTCTTGCATAGTCTCTTTCATCCTTTCTTATTAGAATCGCGCACGGACGCCAATTTCAAAGGTGCGCGGTTCGCCCACGAGGCACTCATAATAGTGCCGCGCCGATTCAAAGTATTCCTCGCCCAAGAGGTTGCGAATGCCGAGGGTCAACAGCCAATTTTCCGCGCCGTCAATGCCAAACTTCGAGAACGGAATTGTCATGTTGATATCCACCAAGTGCGAGGGATTAAAGCGCAGGTTCTCATTCACATATTCGCCGCGCATTGTCGCGTAGTTCATTGAACGGAAGCGATACCCACCGCCAAGCACGATATCCTCAAAGGGTCCCGACGAAATGCGGTAGGAAGTGTTAAGGGAGAAGGTGTGGGCAGGGTAGCGATCAAAGTCGCGTCCTTTTTGACCCGGCGCAACCGTGCGGTCAGTGTACTGGCTATAGGCATACATTGCCATAACAGTCCAATTATCCGTAATATCACCCGTTAACGAAACTTCCGCGCCGCGGGAAGTATTGCGTCCGTCAAAGGTATAATAGTAAACCGTCTTTCTCGTCCCTACCGCTTCAGGGACATTATCCTGCTCAATACGATAAGTTGAAAGCGTCAACCACAGGCGATCCACAGGCGAGATACGGATGCCCGCTTCATACTGTTCGGCTATCCATGGGGTCGTTGGCGAGCCTCCATTTATGTCTTGGTAGCCGAGCATAGGCGTGCGGGTCTGGGAATAGTTGCCGAAAAGCACAAACCAATCTACCGGTTGCACCGAAAGTCCCACGCGGGGAGATACCGCGTCCGCCGTTTCATGCCAATAGCGGGTTGTGCCGCTCGTGTACGAGTCCTGTTCAAAGTGGTCATAACGGATGCCGCCTAAGAAGGTGAACCACCACCAAGAAACGGAATCCTGAAAAAGAACGCCATAGCGGGAAGTTGGTGTACCAAAGCCTCCGCTCGCCTCACGATAATAGTAATCAGGTTGGAACACGAAGCAATTCGTTACACTTGCGCCTAAGTCTTTCGTGTAAATAGAGCGCATATACACATTATAATTGCGCGTCACACTAGAACCTTCAGAGAAATCGGTCATCGTATAGCGTCCGTCGCCCGTATTATGGGGGTACGGCCAAAGTCCCGTTGCGCAATATTCATTAAATGCAGTGCCACTATACTCTGCATACGGTTCGCGGGTTGTCTGCTCCCACGAATAGACCATCATGGACGCGCCAAATTTGAGGAGCCAGTCCTCAGTTACTTGCCAATCTAGCCAAGGGTTCAGCATGAAACCCTCAAAAGTGGAACGGTCGCCGCGGCGGCACGAAGATTCATACCAACTATATCCGCCGCCGGGGCGTCCATGCCAAACAGGTACGCCGATGTAGCTGGGCTGGTCTGTATACTGAAAGAGGGACTTTAACCCGAAACGGACATCCTCATTCGGCTCAAAGACGAAACTCGGGGCAACGGAAAACGATTCACGCGGACGCGCTCCATTCTGTGAGCCTTCTTTTATGTAAGTTGGGGTATAATAATCAGCCGTTGTAAGAACACGCACCGCGCCTTTACCCTCAAGGAAAGTCTCGTTTACATCCGCCATGCCGCGCTCGCGGTGGGTACGGCGTCCGACGGAAAGGTTACCCTGAAGATTAACCTCGTCCTTTTCGGTCGTGGCACTCTTAAGGTACATATTAATAGAGCCGCCCGCACCACCTGCATTTTGGCTGGAGCCTTGTCCGCCGCCCAATGCGCCAATGGGACCTTTAACAATTTCGACGCGCTCCATTAAAAAAGCGTCCATAAAAAGCCCCGCGCCGCGTCCGATAGGTGTTACCCCATCAAAAGTCGGTTCAGTCCCGCCAAATCCACGGATAGAGAAAGTACCTGGCTGACGGATAAGAAGCGACTTGCCCCCCGTCTCAATACCCGGCACATACCGCAAAAGGTCATGAAGGTCGGTTGGGTTATGCTCTTGGATGAAGTCTTCAGTTAGTGTATCTACTACTACGGGTAGCTTCTCGGGCGGAACATCAGTGAAGGTTCCGCCATTGACGGTTGGGGCACGATACCGCGAAAGAGCCGTCCCTTCCACCGTGACAGTACCTAGATCAGCAACAATGTTCGTCGCGGCATTTTCCGCCGCGAACCCTACAAGCGCGGCAGTTGCCGCCGCGAAAGTACCTAATATGCGTTTCATATGCCAGTTAAACGCCGCAAAAGTGCCCCTGGTTCACACAAATCACAATTTTTTAGATTTAGTTCAAGTGCGAAGTTGAAAAGTGGTGGCGGCAAAGCCGCCTTAATCCTGTTTTATATCTCACGCAGAGCCGCAGAGATCGCAGAGGTTTTTTAGCCGTGTAGAAATGTAGAGATGTAGAGCTTTCTACAATTCTACAACTCTACACGGCTA